>JBCCEO010000407.1:0-7227 GCA_039030255.1 Planctomycetota bacterium
CCAACACAGGCGTCACTTGCCACCATGGCAAGCTGACTCGCTTTGACAACACAGTTTAGCGTGGCAAACCACGCAGACAATCCCTTACGCACAGTGCGCAACAACGACGCTGTTAGTCTCCTTTTCCATGTCGTCTTGATTGTAGGCTTGGCAGTATTCCCTGCCGTTGCTGCTTCAACAGCGAACAAACTAATCTTCAATTCAACGCCGCCAGAAGAAATTGAAGAGGAGGAATTCACGCTAATTGATGAAGTGACTTACTCCGACTCCTTCGAGGAAGAAATTGGAGCTAATAGTGCACTTTCCGATTCTGCGGCACTTGGAATGGCCCCAATCCTGGCTGACATAGCTGAAATGCCATCGCCTTCGGAATACGAACCACAGCCGAACGCCGTTTTTGATCTGAACAATGAAGTACAGCAAGCTGTCGGATTGGTGCGCAGCGATGCTGTTGTGAAGGGAATGACGGGTGTTGGTGCTACAGGAACGGACGGCGCAGTCGATCGTGTCACCTACGAAATCTTAAGATCCATGGAAGAGCGACCAACGTTGGGTGTCTGGTTTTTTGATCAGTCGGGAAGTCTACTAAAACGCCGCAAAGAAATCCGTGATCGCTTCGACCGCATCTACGAAGAGCTAGGCATCATTTCAGCCGATCGTGACCAGAAGCGTGAACGAAAGTATACCGACGAGCCTTTGCTGACGAGCGTTTTTGCCTTTGGTGATCAGGTCAACCTACTGACCGACAAGCCCACAGCAGATTTGACTGAGATTCAAGAAGCGATCGATTCCATCGAAATGGATAGTACTGGAACTGAGCGTGTGTTTGCCGCTTTGTACAAGGGTACGGAGCAATTCGCAAAGTATCGTAGTTCTGCAACCGGCGTTGGTCCTAAGCGCAATGTGATGTTCATTGCAGTTACGGACGAACGCGGTGACGATTTGATCGGTTTGGATGCGACGATAAAGGAATGCCGCAAGTTTGCGATTCCCGTCTATGTGCTCGGGGTCCCTGCCCCATTCGGTCGCGAGTTCAGCTACGTCAAATATGTAGACCCGGATCCAAAGTTCGACCAAAGCCCTCAATGGGCGCAAGTGGATCAAGGTCCTGAGTCGATTATGCCGGAGCGCGTAAAGCTTGGTTTCCGTGAAGATTTCGTCAATGAGCCTGTTGTTGATTCAGGATTCGGGCCTTTCGCCCTCTCGCGGCTAACTTACGAGACAGGCGGCATCTACTTTACGATTCACCCCAACCGCGAAACAGGAAGGCGAATTCGACGCAATGAAATCGATTCCTTCGCCTCGCGGTTAGAGTATTTCTTCGATCCAGAGACAATGGTCAAGTATCGACCAGATTACGTCTCCGCCGACGAGTACATGAAGCGGTTGTCGGAAAGTCCTTTACGTCAGATTTTGGTGAAGGCCGCACAGCTTCCTAGAACTGCGATTCTGCAAAATCCAGCTCAAATTTTCGTGAAGCGTAGTGAAGCCGCGTTTTCTACAGAGCTCACGGAAGCTCAGAAAGTAGCTGCAAAAGTCCAGCCACAACTTACATCGCTCTCTGAAATGTTGAAGCTTGGCCAAGATCACCTTGATAAGGAAGTGTCGCAACGTTGGCTGGCAGGTTACCAATTGGCATTGGGTACTGTTCTGGTGAACAAGGTCCGAGCAGAAACTTACAACTTGATGCTCGCTAAAGCCAAGCGTGGTATGAAGTTTGAAAAAGAGAAAAGCAATACTTGGCGATTGGAACCATCGGAAGAGGTTTCAGTTGGAAGTAAAGTGGCCAAAGATGGAAAGCTTGGGACCGAGCTCTTGCAGCAAGTTGCCAAGGACCATGCGGGAACCCCATGGGGCTTGTTGGCCTCGCGAGAGCTTCAAAAACCTGTCGGCTGGAAGTGGGTTGAGGACTTTACGGATCTCTCGCCCCCCGCAAGGAATATGGGCGGAAATAACAATAACAACGATAACCCACCTCCCCCAGGGCGAGATGAACAAGCTCGCATGCTGAAAAAGCCGCCACCGAAGAGAAAGATTCCAAAGCTGTAACCGCGGCTTGAATCGGACAAACAAAAGTTCAAATGCCACTGGGATTCTTCAGTGGCATTTTTTGTGTCCCTGGAAGCCAGAGAAATGCTCGTCCTGAGGCTCGTAAGCAGCTGATGTTTCGTATCAAATGCAAAGCAAGCTCGCTTGCAATGATTTGTTTTAGACGGTTGTGGACTTCTATCCGCCGCTCGCCAACCTCAAATCAGGCTGGGCAATAACGCCCCCAAGTGCTGCTGAGTTTGGAATGATTGAGGACTTGCATTTCTTGATATCCCAAGCCTCCATTGAGCTACTGACTGTTGGTGGCACGCATCCAGGCTAGACCCGCGAAAACGGCGATGAGCCCAAGAATAACGTGGCCGGTCGCAAGGCCAACGGAAAAGCCACGCTGATCTTGATTCCAAAGTTTGGCAACATCGAGTGCGAAAGAGCTAAAAGTTGTTAGGCCCCCCAACAGTCCGACTCGGGCTCCAATAACCCACCATTCTTTGCTGGTTTCTTGCTGCAGAGACCACTGCGCGAGGATTCCTATGGCAAAGCAGCCGATGACATTTGCAGCTAAGGTGGCAAAGGGCAACCATGCGCTGCCGATAAGTGCAAATAGACTTGCCAAGAGGTGTCTAAGGCTGACGCCCAGGACGCCGCCCAAGACGACTGCAATCCATTCCTTAAGCATATTTCACCTGTGGCAGGCCAAAGCGAGTAGCCCCGAAATTCAAATTGCGGTGCCGAGGAAACAGAACAATGGTGATCAAATTGCGTTGTTACTTCTGAACGCATAATTTATTCTTAAAGAAAGCGGCCCACTGCCGCTACGCTATTCGAGCGGAAATATTGATTCATCCGCGCGAACCCCACTGATCAATTGCGTTTCCCCTTCAGAAGCAGCGAAGACTAACTTCGGTCTTCGCCGATAGGGGCTATCCAGCAAGTTCTTAGGAGATATTTCATGGCGTCTGCAGACACAACAAAATCCACTGAAGTCATGACCGGAGCGGACATACTTGTCAAATCGCTCGTCGATCATGGAGTGGACGTGGTGTTCGCCTATCCAGGCGGTTGTAGCATGCCAATGCACCAGTCGCTGACGAAGTATGGCGACAGTATTCGAACGATTTTGCCGCGACACGAGCAAGGCGGTGGTTTTGCCGCGCAGGGAATTTCCCGTAGTACCGGGAAACCTGCCGTTGCTATGGCAACCAGCGGTCCAGGGGCAACCAATCTTGTTACGGCCATCGCTGACGCAAAGCTTGATAGCATTCCGTTGATTGCCATCACGGGCCAAGTGCCAACTCCCGTGATGGGGAGCGACGCCTTTCAGGAAACACCCATCGTCGAGGTTTGCCGGAGCATCACCAAGCAGCATTACTTGGTAACGGAAGTCGAAGACGTGGCTCGCATCATGAAGGAAGCATTTCACGTTGCCACGACAGGTCGGCCGGGACCGGTCCTTGTGGATATGCCCAAAGACGTGCAAATGGATAGTTTCGAAGTTGATTGGGACGTGAAAATGGATCTGCCAGGCTATCATGCCGAGCAGCCTGAAGCGCAGCCAGAACAGATCCGTCAGATTGCAGCCGCCATCAAACATTCCCGACGTCCAATCCTCTATTGTGGTGGCGGTGTCATCTCCGCCGAAGGCCACCAAGAGCTGCGCGAACTGATTAAGAAGACCGGTATTCCAACCACGATGACCGTGATGGGACTCGGGCTCTACCCCAATGAAGATCCACTTTCGCTGGATATGCTTGGCATGCATGGTTCGGCTTACGCGAACTATGCAGTCCGCGACTGCGATCTGTTAATTGCTCTTGGTGTTCGTTTCGATGATCGCGTGACTGGCAAGTTGGCTGAATTCGCCAAGAACGCAAAGATTATCCATGTTGACATCGATGCATCGGAGCTCAACAAGAACAAAGTTGCCCACATTCCTGTTTGCTCGGACGTGAAGTTTGCCATTACCGAACTAAACAAGATCGTCGAGGCTCCAGAAGACATTTCGGACTGGGTAACGCACTGTCAGGATCTCAAGGCAAAGCATCCGTTCTCGTACGATAAGAACTTTGACGGGATTTTGCAGCAGCACGCGATCGCGGAGCTTTCTGAAATCACCAAGGAACGAGATACATTCATTTCCGTTGGCGTTGGTCAGCATCAGATGTGGGCAGCTCAATTCTTCCAGTTTCGCCAGCCTCGTCGCTGGCTCAGCTCTTCAGGCTTGGGGACAATGGGTTTCGGTCTGCCTGCGGCTATGGGAATTCAAGCTGCGAACCCCGATGCATTGGTCGTCGACATCGACGGCGATGGTAGTTTTCAGATGAACATCCAGGAGCTGGCAACCCTGCACTGCGAGAAGTTGCCGGTGAAGATTCTGCTGTTAAATAACCAACATTTGGGTATGGTTGTTCAATGGGAGGATCGATTTATGGGTAGCAATCGGGCTCATACTTACCTCGGCCCGATTGATCACGAAGAAGCAAGTGGCGTTGGCGTCACGGAAAGTCACGCTTACGTTCAGGAGAACTATCCGGACTTTGTTCAGATCGCCAAGGGCTATGGCTGTGGCGCAGCCGAAGTCAGCAAGAAGGCCGATTTGCGCTCGGCCTTACAGGAAATGATCGACTACCCAGGTCCATTCTTGTTGAACGTGTTAGTTCCATATCAAGAGCACGTCTTACCTATGATTCCATCCAACCATACTGTCGATGACATGATCCTAGAATAAATCGAACTCTGCCCTCCAATCCGAAAGCGAACGGCCGGTCATCATGATCGGCCGTTTGTTTTTTATTCGCCAAGTAGCCGACTCTAGGGTGGGAGGGCTGTTTCCGATCCGGACTTTCGCTGAAACCCTGTAATTCGAAACATGTTCGCGTAGGGCGATCCAGGCTCATCGACGGGTTGGAATGAAAGGCCGCGTTGCTCCAATAGAAACTTCTGAGACTTCAGGGCGTAGATATCGCTGTGGCTTTCAACGAGCAGTTTTAGAGAGAAAACTACGGGTTCAGGAGTGGAGGTTGAGTCGGGATCAAGAGCTTCTTTCCGCACACGGAGGTTGAAGGAACGACCTCCAGATTGGTACCAGATCTTATTCTCAACAAGGTCCTTGAGGTCTTCATTCCATATCCAGTTGTTGCTCATCTCTTTGGGTATGTAGAGGAATTTATCTGGTGCATTACTACTTGATGCTCTTGTGGGATCCAGAAGCAGAGTTTTCTGAGCGACAATTTCATCGTTGAATTGGATTTTCAGAACGCAGTCTTTTTGCTTGTGGCGTTCCTCAATCTGAAAGTCAAAGTAATGTGCTTTGCCTACAGGTAGTTCGAATCGGCGAATTTTTTGCAGTTCGCTGTTTCCTTCCAGCACATACTCATCCTTCATGTTCACCACTTTAAGTTGCATTCGGAGACGGTGACCTTCCTCCGGAATCCAGATCCATAGCCGTTTTCGCCAGAGTCCAAAATCATGTTCGAGGAGAAGGGCTTTTGACAAACCGGCCTTTTCTATCGCCTCGGTCCGAAGCGTCTCAAGTTCTGGACGTTCAAAGGAGCCGAAGGCCGAAAAAACATTTTGCTTAGCAAGTCCAGCTTGCATCATCTGCTCCAGGACTTCCATTCGATGCGCTTGAAGCCCTCCAAGCTCCGCCAGTCTCTGCTGAGCTTGTTGCTCGGCAGCCTCAGCGTCCCGCTCCGCATCATGAGCTGCGACTCGAGCAAGATAGGCAACGAGGAATAATGCGGCGGTAAGGCAGAATGCCATCGCTATGATTGCTAAACGAGATTTCGAATACCCCTTGGATGACTCTTCGACTTGCTCTGCGGACATCGTTAGAGTTCTCTTTCGATCAGTTCTACGCGAATTTCGAAATCTGTTCCGCTCGGAGAGATGTCGATTAGAAAGGGAAGTTTCTCATCTTCGGGGAAATTTCTTTGCGAAAAGAAGTTTGGACGCCCCGTCGACGTCCCCCGCATTCCCTTACCATCGGCAGTGAGCCGACATACTTCTTGCTTATCAACCCTCAGAGCGAAGTAAGGCCTTTTCGCCTGGTCCTGATAGTTATAAGTGACATGGATTTCGTGAATCCCCGGCGTTAATGGGTGCAAGACCGGATGTTTTCCTCGCAGTTCCAATACTGAATTCAATCGCCGCTCTTCATCGGATTTCCATCCACCCGACAGGTTGTAGTCCTCGTAAAGTGCAACACGCACCGCGATCTTCCGCGATTCAGGTATAGCGACTTTGGTTCGACTATCTGATATCCGGGCCCGTTCCAGAATAGGCAACGTTCGAACACTCACACAATCTGCGACTGGGTTTATTTCAAAGAGTGCAGGGATTGCATCGCCAAATGTCGTCTCGAATGCATTCTGTAACTTCCTGATTTGTTCGATGTCTTGCTGGTACATCAACGATTTGGATTCATATTCACCTATCTTAAGCAAGGTAATCTGGTTGGCTGCTGCGTTCTCCTGGGCCAACATCTCTGCTTTTTGTTCTATCGCCAATCTTTGACGCGAATAGCTACGATATGTTTGCATGCTCAGGGCGGCCCAAAGTGTTAGCAAAATCAAAAATGTAATTGAGAATCTCATGAAGTCTCTAGCCTACCGCGGGACTTGTGCCACGCACACATATCTTAGACATTTTGCGCTTTCGAGATGCAGCAAACGGAAAATTTGATCAGCCGCACGCTTGGCTCGAGTCTGCCGATGGCCACGTGCTGTATCTGTCCGGTACCTAAAACCTTTGGAACTAATTGCAACGGATTTTCGAGAAGCCACAGTCTCTGCGTAACATCATTTTGGCCTGTAATCCAAAGCTCGTTGCAAGACTACGTCTATTCCTTTGATCCAGTCATGAAGGCGCCAGGGAATCTCAATTTCCGGCCGAATGATCTTCTCTTCTTCTTTGCCTCGAACAAAATGTTTGGTCGAAATTCGGCAGTACACCTTTTGGTTGGGCGAATCAAACTCGAGGACTTGACCGAGAGTGTTGGCGCTTTGACGGATGGCTTGCCCCATGCTCACCATCTTGGTTTCCTTCCTTAAAGTCAGATAATTTCCCTTAGCACTCGAGAAAGTATTCATGCCAGTAAGTACAACTATGCCTCCGGGCTCATTTAGTCGGTGATCTGCAAGGGATTGCAAAAACGATCTTGCGACAAGCTCACCACCACCC
>JBCCEO010000408.1:0-7220 GCA_039030255.1 Planctomycetota bacterium
CATCATTGGGACTTTGACTCCAGCCACAACGATCTCTCCGGAGAATTCGTCGGGCTCCTCGCCACTCATTGGACAAGCTTTGATTTCATACTGGCCCGTCAAAACCAACTGATGGTTTGCGTAGGCCGCGAACTTGGCAGGATCGGCTTTGTACTTCGCAACTGCTTCTTCGCTGCTGAAAAACAAGCGAGCTTTCTTGAATGAAACGAAATGCTCGGAGCTAACGACTTTCTTTTGATCCACGAAGCACTTTACTTTGACGAGCGTTTTCGCATCAACTTTCGGATACTTGGTAGACGACTCAGCAAATGTACTCGACGTCAATGCTGCAATCATGATAGCGACAGCTATAAAAACTCTGGAAGCTTGCATGGACTTACCTCAAAGTGGTTTAAGAATCCTGTGTGTTGCTAGAAAAGCACTTTTGGTGCTCGCGAACACGATCGCAGGTAACGGAGGTGTTCGCTCATTCCATCATTCTACACGGCGAAAGCAGTTTGACGTAAGCGAGATTTTTCCTGTCTTTCATTTCACTTTCTGTGCTTTTACCGCAGCGCGAGCCTGACAACTGGGCAAACTTACATTTGGGCGTCTGTAAAGTAGAATAGCCGGACTTCATTCTTTCGATTCTTTTGGAGCCCGCTATGATTCGGTCCGTTGGCCAAAGTCTCCTACTTGCATTCGTTGCGACCTGTACTGCAAGCTCAATTGCGAGTGGTTTGATACCTGAGGAGAATTCGGATAAGAGCAAGCTACAGTTAGAATCCTGCGAATTCTTCGAGGGTTTCTTCGACTTCTATTGGGACGATGCAGAAGGCAAAATCTGGCTGCAACTGGCCGAGCCAGGTGCCCAGATTGACGGGCAACCCTTTCTTTACGTTAGCTCACTTTCCACAGGCCTTGGTTCCAACCCCGTCGGATTGGATCGCGGACAACTCGGGGCAGACCGCATCGTCCGATTCAAGCGTGTCGGAAAACGAGTTTACTTGATTCAAGAAAACTGGAAATACCGAGCAGAAACCGAAAATCAACTCGAACAACGAGCTGTACGCGAGTCCTTTGCAGAGTCCATTCTTTGGTCCGGAGAAGTCAAACAGGCCGACGTCGGCAGCGTTGTGGAACTGAACAGTTTCCTCATGCGTGATGCCCACGATTGTGTAGGAAAGTTGAGCGAAACAGGGCAGGGGAGTTTCTCACTCAAGCAAGACAGAAGCTTTATTCATCTGCCGCGCTGCAAGGCCTTTCCGAGAAACTCCGAGTTCGAAGCAACTTTGACATTTGCGTCCAGCAAACCAGGCCGATTGGCCAACCGGGTTGCCGCCGATGGTAAATCGGTCACGCTGCGACAACACCACTCATTTGTACAACTACCAGAACCCGGATACACGCCCCGCAAATGGGATCCTCGCGTCGGCTCATTTGCTCTGAACTATTCCGATTACGCTTCGCCCATCGAAGAGCCCTTGGAAAAGCGTTTGATTACTCGTCATCGACTCGAAAAAACCGACGCCAACGCGAAGTCTAGCCCAGTAAAAGAACCCATCGTGTACTACTTGGATCCAGGAGTACCCGAACCAGTACGCAGCGCGTTGCTGGATGGAGCTCGCTGGTGGAGTGTAGCTTTTGAGGCGGCGGGATTTGAGGACGCTTTTCAAGTCAAAATCTTGCCGGCAGACGCGGACCCGATGGACGTGCGATTCAATATGATTCAATGGGTCCATCGCGCGACCCGCGGCTGGTCCTACGGCCAGTCCTTTGTCGATCCGAGAACGGGCGAAATCATCAAAGGTCATGTGTTGCTTGGATCGCTCCGCGTTCGGCAGGACCACTTGCTCTTCGAAGGTCTTGGACACAAGACTGCTGAAGCCAATTTGTCCCCGAATAACGCCCATCGCGCATGTTCTTGCGCTTCAACTTGTGGAATGGGCTCAATTCCGAGCGAAGCTTACTTGTCGGCGCTGGATCCCAACGTGAGCAGTACGGAAGTTGCCCTCGCTCGCATTCGACAGCTCTCCGCGCATGAAGTGGGTCATACACTTGGGTTCGCTCATAATTTTGCAGCTAGCACCTATGCAGATCGCGCCTCGGTCATGGACTATCCGGCCCCAAGAGCCAAAATCACCGACGGGAAAATAGACCTTTCCGACGCCTATGGAGTAGGAATCGGTGAGTGGGATAAATTCACGGTCCAATATGCCTACAGCCAGTTTCCGGCGGCAAACGAAGAACAGGAACTGAAGGAGATAATCCAAGGGGCGATCACCAAGGGCTTACGTTACATCACCGATGCCGACGCCCGACCAGCTGGGGCAGCTGAGCCCTACGGAAATCTCTGGGATAATGGCTCCGATCCCGTTGCAGCACTCGCTCATGAGTTAGCCGTTCGCGAGATTGCAATTAGGAATTTTAGCGCCGAAGCACTGCATCCGGACCAGCCGTTGTCGGACCTTGAAAAAGCCTTCGTACCCATCTACTTGCATCATCGATACCAAATTGATGCCACTGCAAAGGCTCTTGGCGGATACCGATACAACTACGCGTTTCCGAGTGATGGCCAGACGACTGTCGTCCCGATCGACACGGAAGTTCAACGTGGCGCATTAGCAATGCTGATGCGGAGCTTAGATCCCTCGCAGCTAGAAATTCCCAATCGCATTCTTGAGTTGATTCCTCCGAAGGCAGTGAGTTCCGTGAATGACCAGGAGAGATTTGGCGCTCAAACTGCGCCTTTGTTCGATCGCGGAATGGCCGCACAAACCGCCATTGAAATGACACTTGGCCAAATCCTTCAGCCACAGCGATGCAGTCGATTGGCCCAGGCGGGCCAGGATTCCCTAGGGCTAGCAGCCGTGCTACTTCAAATACGAGTTCGCGTGCTAGGACCCCAGCCGGATGCTTCGGAGGCCGCGCGAGAAATCACTCGAATTACCGAACGAGTTTTCGTGGATCGATTGATGGATTTGGCCAAGTCTTCCCGGGCTTCCTCAGATGCCAAAAACATTGCAAGAAACGAGCTACGAATGTTGATCAGCAATTTTCAGCAGTGGTCGAGGTTGAATGGAGACAAAAGCAGCCTTGAAGTCCTGCAATGGAGTGCACTCACAAGCGAGATCAATCGATTCCTGCAGCGTCCTTTTCCGACAGCCGAATCCAATTCTTCGGTCGAACTTCCACCTGGAAGTCCCATTGGCCAGTAAGAATCACCCCCGTTTGTGGCGAACTCGCTCGCTTTCTCTCTCCTCAATTCAATCAGGCTAGCCCGTGGATGTGAAATTGAATTACGGTCGAGAAGGGCTGTCAGTCCGACTTCCAGAAAATGCACAAACAACCATCTTGCGCAAACCTGCGATGCCCGTGATTAAGGATCCTCGAGCGGGCATCGAAGCCGCGATAGGCGATCCGATTGACGCGCCGAAGCTATCGGAAATCGCACAGGATTGTCGCAGTGTTTGCATCGCTATCTGCGACATCACGCGGCCTGTGCCAAACCATCTGTTCTTGCGGCCTTTGATCGAAGCCTGTGAAGCTGCTGGAATCGAACGATCTAACATTTGCATCGTAATCGCCACGGGCCTGCATCGACCGAATGAAGGGGAAGAACTCGCGGAGCTAATTGGGAACGCTTGGGTGCTGGAGAATATCGCCATCCATAATCATTTTGCGCTGAACGATGACGAGCATATCTCTTTAGGAAAAACGAACACGCGTGGCACTGCCATTCGTTTGGATCGACGCTTTGTCGAAGCCGACTTGCGTATCGCAACGGGATTAGTCGAACCACATTTTATGGCTGGTTATTCGGGCGGACGCAAAGTCGTAGCACCTGGTCTGGCCCATGCAGAAACAATCACAACTTTTCATAGCGCACGCTTCATGGCCGACCCGGCCAGTCGGAATTGCAACATTGACGGCAATCCATTGCATGAAGAGCAACTGGAGATCATCCGAGCACTTGACAGCTGGGACAACAATTCTTCCTCTCGCTATCCAAAAACGCTGGGATTGAATACCGTTCTGGACGATGAGCGACGCTTGGCGTTTGTCACTTTCGGCGACATTTTCGAAAGTCACTTTAAGGCGGTCGACTTTTCGCGCAGTTATTGCGAGTTAGAAGTCGAGTCGCGTTTTGACATCGTGCTGACGACTGCTGCCGGCTATCCGCTGGATAAGACTTATTATCAAACCGTCAAAGGCATGGTCGGCGCGATGGAAATCCTTGCCCCAGGAGGCGACTTGGTAATCGCCTCGCAGTGTGAAGAAGGCTTGGGATCTGCAGATTACGAAGACGCGCAAAAGCGTCTGATCGCGATGGGTCCAAATGCATTTTTAGACAGCCTACTCAAAAAGTCGCACGCGGATATCGACGAGTGGCAAACTCAGATGCAGTTGAAGCCGCAAGCGGTCGGCAACATCCATCTCTTTTCTGAAGGTCTGAGCGCGGCCGGGCACGAACTAACCGGCGTCCACCGTATCAGCAACCTTGAGCTAGAATTGCAGCAACTTGTGGACAAGCAGCCGGATACCAGACTAGCCGTCATTCCCGAAGGTCCTTACGTGGTACCAAGAATGCTGGCACCCCAGATTCAGTCAAGCTGAGCGTTCCAGATTGTAGCGGAAGTCGTCAAGACTTTCGGCCCTCACCAACCTGCCAGGTCGGCTAGACTCCACGCCACTCGCTTGCGCTCTTGCGCTTTCGTGCTAGTATTTTGCTCATCCCTTTTCGCTCGCCATTCCAGGTCGACCGGTTGAGGAAAGGGATGTAAAATTTTGTCGATTCAGGTCGCCACAAATATTGAAGTGCAAATAAAGAAGTAATTGCAATGGGAAGAGCTTTTGAAGTTCGCAAGATGTCGATGGCCAAGACGGCCGGTCAGAAGTCAAAACTCTATGCCAAGTATGGTAAGCAGATTTACGTGGCTGCGAAGAATGGCGGTCCTGACCCCGAGGCCAATTTGACGTTGCGCAGCATCATCGACAAGGCCAAACGCGAGCAAGTTCCCGCCCATGTGATCGACAAAGCCATCGACAAAGCCACCGGGGCGGGCGGAGAAGACTACCAGCCGGCTCGCTACGAAGGCTTCGGACCTGGCGGATGTTCGGTCATCATCGATTGCTTGACCGACAACAACAACCGCACAATTACCGACGTTCGAAATTGTTTTACGAAAACAAATTCCAAAATGGGCGCGCCCAACTCCGTTTCGCATTCCTTCGATCACTTGGCCGTTTTCGTTTTCCCTGGCAATGACGGCGACGCCATTCTCGAAGCGATGTTGGAAGCGGAAGTGGATGTCACGGACGTCGAATGCGAGAACGGGCAAATCTCGCTGTTTGCTCCTGCAGCTGAATTCTTCAAAGCTAAACAAGCACTGTCCGAGGCCGTTGAAGACTTGAAACTACAAGTGGAGGAGATCTCCTTTGTGCCTCAATCTCGCAACGAGATCCCAGCGGACGACGTTCCTATGTTTGAGAAGTTCATGAACATGCTCAACGAATGCGACGACGTTCAAGACATCTACCACGACGCGATTCTGCCCAGCGAATAAGCCTCATGGCCTACGGCCTACTCTTCATAGTGTCTCTTTGATCGAAATAACTCCGCCGCGTCATCATTCAGAAGTGCCCAGCCGGTGTAAATCGAGATGGCAGTTCCAAGCGGCACGTTGAGCAGTCCTGGGATAGCCAGTATCAAGGCGCAGATCCGCGCCCATCCGCGATATTTCCTCAAGCCGACTCCGACGACAAAACTTGGCAGGCCAAGTAAAAGCATAAGACCACCAACTGCCGGACCAACGATGGACAAAACGGTCGTCGCTTCTCTGTCACCTGTTAGAAACCCAATCCCAGTCAGCAGGAAAAACAAAAATATTCCAATGATAAAAAACAATGCACCGAAAATTATGTGCAAGATCGCAATAATGCCCACATGGGTTTGAGCCACATCTAGCCGACGCTGAGGCTCCGGAAGACTTGGAGCGATCGGTTGCCCCCCGACAAAACTCGCGTTTGGCAGACTTTCCTGCGCGTCTGTCGCGTACTCGTGACCAGCGTATTGCGGATCGTAACCTTGATCCGCGTAATTTGGATTGTTTTCGTATCCTTGGCCTTCGTAACCTTGCTGCGGATTCATGGACAAATCCCCTTCCGATGCGTGAATGGAAGCAACTTTTTCAACGTCAACTTGTAAATCACTAGCGTGTTGGTAGCGGTCTGGGAGTTCTTTTTCCAAGGCTCGCATGACAATATCATCAAGACGATTGTCCACAGGCGCTTTGGCCGAGGGAGCCGCAAACCGGCCAAGCGGAATGTCGCCGGTAAGGAGCTCGTAAAACACTACACCCAAAGAATAGATATCTGCCCGATGGTCGATCTCTGCCGCGCCTTCCATTTGCTCTGGCGCCATGTATTTGAGCGTTCCCATTACCTGTCGGGTCACCGTCAAGTTGTCTTGGTTCTCAGATTCGCTAAGCAGTTTTGCCAACCCAAAGTCGGCAATCTTGATTTGCCCTTGTCGATCAACCAATATGTTTTCAGGCTTGATATCGCGATGCACGATGCCTTGGTCGTGGGCATACTGCAAAGCGCCGCAGATCTGCGGAACGATGTTCAGTGCTTGGGCGGGTTCGACTTGCTTACTCGCCAACAGATTTCTCAAATCTGTTCCGTCCACGTACTCCATCACAAGGAAACAAACGCCACCGACGTTCCCAAAATCGTGAATACCCACAATGTTGGGATGGTTTAGTTTGGCCAGCGCTTTTGCTTCTCGTGCAAAGCGATCTACCAAGACAGCGTTCGACAACAATTCTTGGTTGATGACTTTGACCGCCACGGCCCGATCCAGACTTCGCTGCTTGGCGAGATAGACCGCGCCCATTCCGCCTCGCCCAAGTAGTTTTTCGAACTCAACTTGAGGGATCATGGCCTGCAATTCCGCCATGCTCAGCCCATCGCCAGAGGGTCCGGGAGCACCGTCGACCTGACCGGAATCAAATGTAGGTGCGAAGGCACCTTCCTGATCCTCAGGCAAGCCGGCTCGCAACAAACAGTCCGCGCACAACTCTTGGTTCATATCGGATTCAATCTGAGAACCGCATTCGATACAAGTTCTTGGGGACACGAAGTCTTCCTCTCTTGAGTTGGGCAGGACACTCGACGAGTGTTCTCACCCATCAATTCAGGCTGGATAGGATTTTGTTACAGACTATTTCAGAAAAAAG
>JBCCEO010000409.1:0-7219 GCA_039030255.1 Planctomycetota bacterium
AAATTGCCCCAAAAGCGACTCACATTTCTCAAGTTGAGCCCGTTTCTCTGCGATGGACAATTGTGTTGACAGCAGCGTGTCATTCAAACCCTTGTACCGGGGCTGCGCTCTTTGCGACTCTGCCAAACGAATCCTGGCCTCCAGGAGTTTCTGCTCGAATTGGGAAATCTCTGCTTGGGAAATTGAAGCTTCCATTGCCAACTTCCTAGCACGTTGCAAGTCTTTTTCCTGGAGTTCGACCAATTTCATCATAGGCACGACGGCTTCGGACACCTTCTCCGACGCACTTGCCTGAGCTTTCCGAATAGCTTCCTGCCTAGCTTCCAAGCCTGCGAGATCAATCGTTAATTGAATTCGTCGTGCTTGCAGAGTCTTGATGACTTCAGGGTAGGAGGCGGACGAAATATCGAGCGTATTCTCGGGCTTGACCGAGGCTATCTGAACCTCGGCTTCTTCCACCTGAGCTGCAATGGCAACACGGGTTGATTCGATCACAGCCATTTCACCCTCGACCTCTTCCATTTGCGCTGCCAACACAGCCAAGGCCGCTGAATTATTAGGTGCTTTGACGCTCTGGCCTTGCAAGGGTGAAACGCACAAAAGGCAAAGCAGAAACAATAAAGGGATAGTCTTCTTTTTCATGGCAATTTTCCTATGGACTAGTTCATCCTCTTGAGAGTTTTCGAGGCGCGTAAAGCGCCAAGCGTGTTGGGATAGTTATTGACGACTTCTGTAAGTTCTTGCCGAACCGTGACAGCTGAGTGTCCAAGCGGAATCGCATACTCCTGGCTCATGGCATAAATCAACGACTCGATTTCGTACTGCTCGATGCTGACCACAGAGTTACCTTCCAAACCGCTCAAGCGATCGCGCAATCCTTGAAGCTCAACCTGTGCAGCATGATTATCAATTTCCTCATTCCTTCGTTCCAGTTCTGCCAAAATCAGATCTCCAAGCCCTGATGAATCCGCCGGTGCAGTGTCCGAGCCTTGGTGCTCGCCGACATTGCCTTGCTTGATGACTTTATGGGCCAAGTCGGATTCCGGCGAATGCTTGCGAGTCGAAAAGAATAACCCGATCGCACCAAACGAAGCCGCCAGCGCCATCACAAGCCAAAGCCTCAGCGAGGACTGTCCGGGAGATACGTCAGCCTTGCGCTGCGCATCAATAGAACTCGACTGCAATGGGATCTCTAGTAGGCTTTCTTTGAGATCATCAGGTATATCAACTTGTCGCAACAAGTCTGCAAGTTCGTCAGATTCGTTCTTGCGTGTTTTATCCGGCATGTCAAATCGTTGGATTAGTGCTTAAAGTTCTTCTCAATTTGTCCTTGGCTCGAGCAACCCTCGACAAAACCGTGCCTCTGGGTATATCCAATGCTGTGGCCGTTTCGTCGGCAGTCAGTCCTTCCATAGTCATTAAGAGCAACGGCAACTTATGTTTGTCATCGAGCTTATCGATCGCTTTTTGAATTTCATCTGGAATTTGGGGAGTCGAAGTTGTTTGTGCCATGAGAGAATCCACATTGCTGGAATGCGTGGAAATCTTTTTCTCTTGGCGAAGGTACTTGGAATACTGGTTCCGCAGGATCGCAAATACCCAGGCTCGCATGCGGGCCTTGGACTCGAGCGTTTTGATTCCTTTCCACGCATTCAGGTAGGTCTCTTGCACTAGGTCCTGGGCGGCTGAAGCTTCGCCTGTCAACCTGAATGCAACTCGATACAGAGAATCTGCGCAGTCATGCACGCAATCTTCAAAGTCTTGACGGTATTCCGCTTCCTGTGGCATGGCCCAAAATCGCTGTGTTTATCCCTGAAGTACCAGGGTACGACCGTTTGATTCCATGATTCTCAAGATTTTGGCAAAATGTCCCGAGCTCTTGAACCGTCTGCATTAGGGCATGTTCCCCTTCGGGGCACAGTTCGCCCATTTAGTCGCAATAAAAAACGTGCGGCTTGCGCCGTTGCGCTAAAATCCGAACACGCAAGCTTGGAACGCACTTGAAACTCGCAGCACCAGCGCAGCAGCGTGACAAATCAGAACTACATGTCTCCGACCAAAATCTCATTTGAGACTCGAAAAATGAGTTCCAATCGACTCAATTTCGAAATTGAGGTCGCTAGCAGGGCTAGACGTTGCTGAGCAGGTATTCGCTCGAGTTGGTGGACTTACCCGTCCGCGAACTTGCACGTCCTATAGCAACTCAGGAAAAGCACCCTTAACATCCAGCTCGTCTTCTTGCATTTCTTGATGCTGCAGGAACTCGGCAAAGAGCTTTTTCATGATGGGAAGCGATCCGGGCTTTTCGGCAAGGTCGATCATCTCGTCGGGATCGTCCTTCACTCGGAATAGTCGCTTGACCTTTGCTTCAGGATAGAGGATGAGCTTGTAGTCTTCAGTGCGGATACATCGTTGGACCTCGAGGTAGGCTCCGTAAATGGACTCATAGGGACTCTTGCCGCCAGAGAGTAGTGGTAGCACACTGTTGAACTCAACGTGTTCTGGCTTTTCAACTCCGGCTAGCTCAAGCGAAGTAGCCATCACGTCCTGCAAGTAAATCGGCTCGGCGATTCTCTTTCCAGGAGCTGATTGCGACGAACCCGTCGGCGGTACGACCATGAAAGGAACGCGGAGACTATGGTCGTACATATTCTGCTTGCCCATCAGCCCATGATGCCCACAAGCGAGCCCGTGGTCGGCAGTGAAAAAGATCCAAGTGTTTTCACGAAGCCCCGAAGCATCAAGCTGTGCAAGGATGCGTTTGATTTGATCATCCATGTGCGTGATGATCGCGTAGTATTCTTGGCGGTTGACTTTGACTCCGTATTCGGTGCGAGGAAAGGTGGCTAGTTTTTCGTCTCGCAGCGATGGACCAAGCCGGATTTTGTCCTTGTGAGGGTACAGGGGTAAAAAGTTCTTCGGAGTCGCGATCTTTTCGAGCGGATAACGGTCGACATACTCCTGCGGGCTTTGACGCGGATCATGGGGAGCATTGAATGCGACATACATGAAAAAGGGAGATTCTTGTTTCTTGGCGTCCTTCAAAAAGTCGATCGCATCATCACCGACAACTTCGCTCCAGTGCTTTCCGCCTTCCCAAAAGCCTCCGAACTTGGGATCTGAGGGCGACCAAGTATCCGATCCGTCCGCTTGCGGGCGGTTGTATCCCTCGGGTGTTTGGGCTGGCATTCCGCCGCGAATGTGGCTGGTAACGTCAAAGGAATCTTCTGCGGGAGCTTTACAATGCCATTTGCCGGTGAAGTAGGTCTTATAACCAGCCGACTTCATGTGCTCACTCCACCAGCGGCCAGCTTGCTGCTCCTGCTTGCTCTTACCATGAATGGCCTTGGCACGCCAAACAAAACGCCCGCTGTTGAGCATCGTACGGCTGGCGATGCAAACCGCTCCGCTCCACGAGCCCATGTTGTAAGCATGTGTAAAGGTATAGCCTTCTTGGCAGAGTCGATCGAGACTTGGAGTCTGTATCTCAGTATTGCCCAACTCATGAATCGTCTCATACGACTGGTCGTCGGCAAAGATGAACAAAATGTTGGGCTGCTCCGCTTCTGCAACATTTATTGTCAACAGGGAAAGCAGCAAGAATCCAGATGCAAGGAACAAGTTTTTCAACATGGGGATCAAGCAATAATTGGTGTGGTTCGGAGGAAAGACTGCCCCGAACATCATAATCTACAATCGCACCGCAATGGGGAGAGAGCAGCTAAGGAACCGTGCTGCGGGACAGCCGCTATTTGAAAAGGACTTGGGGAACAAATTCCAAGTTGCAGTTATTTAGATTTTGGTTGCTACGAGTACTTCCCGTTTGCCACTGGGCGGTCCGGCCACCTTCGTCACATCGAAGCCAGCTGATTGCATATCCCGTCTCACTACGCCTTTGACACAGTAGCTTGTCAGAACTCCTGCGGGCTTTAGCAAGTTCCATGCGTTGCGATAGACCTCGGGTTGCCAAAGCTCGGGATTGGACTCTGGGGAAAAGGGATCGAAGTACACCGAATCAAAACTCTGCGGGCAGTCTTCCGCAAGCTTTGCTGCTGAAAACTTGCAAGCATCGCCAAGCCAGAGATTTAGGTTGACGAATTTAGAAAGCTGCACGTGCAGCCAGCCAGCGGTCGGCGGCGCAGAATCGAGGGCATCGCAGAAAGCCGTATGAAGCTTGCCGATCTGTTCAGACAAAGCGTGACATGCTTGGTCCTCCAATCCTGCCAAGCCGACTTCTATCGGCAGCCTGCGCAGGACTTGCGGAGCCAGGAGCTCTTTCTCCACCGCGCAGTAGTTTAGCTGCGATGCATTCGCCTCGGCCCAAGCGGCAGTTAGAAGGAAAGCAGTTCCGGTGCCCAAGCCGTATTCAAAGGCGTCCACTGTTCGGTTCGCTGCGATTAGACGTCGTAAACCGCTGTTGCAAACATAGACATGCCAGGATTCGGCAACAGCCCCACAGCCGCTATGAAAGGTCTCGCCAAGCTGAAGGTCTTCCAGAGTGTGGCTTCCGTCGTCCGTGACAATCCAATCATAGCGTGCTAACGCGGAACGGTGCCGTGGTCGATCTGGTGGGGGCACAACAGGACTAGACTTTCTTCGTCAGCAATTGGGCCACCAGGGCTGGATCATCCTGAGAACGCAGGTGGGCGATTTGATCCTTGGGGACACCTGCTTTCGTCAGATTTTTCTCGAGTTGGTCCCAGACTTTTTCTCGTTTCTTGCCCTCAGCCAAGTAAAGCTCAGTGACTAATTCTTGGGCGCGCTGGAGGCCAATGGAGTCCGCATTTTCATAGTATCTGCGGATCACGTTTTGCTGATAACGACTGTAATTCTTACTGTCTGCCATCTGAGTCTTCCTTGTTTCGTTCTGACAGAATCTGTGTCAGGTGTCTAATTATAGTGGTAAGGCTTGCTGGGTGCTCTATTAAGTTTAGGCAATATGCATGCGAGTTGTAGCTTTCTATCCTGCTTTGGTTAATCTAGAACCACCCTTCCGGGCGGACCGATTTTGTCCTGTTCGCCCGTATTAGTTTGCCGCTCAGCAAAACTGAGCGAACCTGTTGTTTGTATTCCTGGAATGGCCCATGTTCCAATGGATTTCGCGTCCGCTATGGACTCGCAACCTATCCTGGACACCACTGATCCTATCGCAGCGCGAATTCCAGCGCTGCTTGGCTAAGGAGCGTGCACGTGTCGATCGGAATGGAAACTCTTTCGGCGTAATTGTCCTACGGCTTGAATCCACCGACGACATTCGTGGCAAAACTATCCAGCTCGGAAAGTTACTGCATCGCAGGCTACGCGAGACTGATGAAAAAGGGCATCTGAGCAGGGAAAGTATAGCAGTCTTGCTACCCGAAACGAGTCTTAAGAACACGGCTGTTGTGTTCAACAACATTCTCGAATTGGCCAGACGCGACGTTGGATCAGTCGACGGCGAATACTTTTCTTATCCGGAGCCGCGCAACCATCAAGATGATGATTCCCATTCAGGTGAGCCTAGGGCAGAAGAAGAGTCCATTGGATCTGAAATGGAAGAACCGGTTGGTGACTCGTTAGTAGCAGATAGTACAAAATCGATAGCATTCAGCCCGCAAATCAAAGAGCACTCAATGATTGAGTGCGTGTTGCCAGCCTACCCAATGTGGAAGCGGGCAATCGATGTTGCAGGCGCTTCGTTAGGATTACTGCTCGTAGCACCGTTGTTAATGCTTGCTGCAATTGCAATCAAACTAACCTCGCGAGGACCAGTATTCTTTTGCCAACAACGCACGGGGTATTTGGGACGTAGCTTCACCATCTATAAGCTGCGAACCATGGTCGTCAATGCCGAGGCGATGCAATCTGGATTGAGCGAAGGAAATGAGCGTGATGGGCCTGCGTTCAAAATGCGCGGAGACCCGAGAGTGACTCTTGTAGGCAAATTCTTGCGTGCAACGGGGCTGGATGAATTGCCTCAACTGATCAACGTGCTCGTCGGCGACATGTCTCTCGTCGGTCCACGTCCTTTGCCGGTCGCGGAAGCCGCGCAATGCAAGGACTGGCAATCGCGTCGAATGCTCGTGCGTCCGGGATTGACTTGCACTTGGCAGATCAACAAATGCGAGCAGATCAGTTTCATCGACTGGATGCGGATGGACATTTCCTATACGCGTCGGTTCAACTTTGGTTGGGACATTCGAATCATCTTTCAAACGGTCTGGTCCGTTCTCCGCGGCAGAGTGGGCCATTGAGATTGTTCAGCTCAGCCCACGAAAACTCGAAATTCTGTCAGTAAAAGCATGGTGGATCACGGCAAGAAGAATCTTCTCGGCATTGGAATCAATGGCGTCGACTACGACTCGGCGCTGGATACGATTCTGCGTTCCGCTCAAGAGAAGCGCCCATTGGGTGTGAGTGCGCTTGCCGTCCATGGAGTCATGACCGGAGTTTTGGATCGGGAGCACTGTTATCGTTTAAATGCACTTGAGCTAGTCGTTCCTGATGGACAGCCAGTGCGTTGGGGATTGAATTGGCTCTACGGGCTCAAATTGCCAGATCGTGTTTACGGCCCGAATCTAACATTGAAAGTTTGCGAGAGCGCCGCGGAACTTGGCCTCAAGATCTTTCTTTTCGGGGGACAACGAGAAACACTTGATCGCCTGTGCGAAAATCTAAGGCAGAGATACCCGAAAATTCAAATTGCTGGCGTCGCTCCTTCCAAATTCCGGACGATGAACGAGGAAGAAAGAGATAGCCTTGTCGAACAGATACAAGCCAGCGCTGCGGACATTACGTTGGTAGGGATTGGTTGTCCACGACAAGAAGTATGGGCTTATGAGTTTCGCGAGCGTCTTTCGATGCCGGTCATGGCCGTGGGAGCCGCCTTTGCGTTTCACGCCGGTGAACTAGATCAAGCACCGGGCTGGATGCAGGACTATGGCTTGGAATGGCTCTATCGATTCGCCAAGGAACCATTGCGATTGTGGAAACGCTACGTTTTTCTGAATCCGTATTACGTAACTTTGCTCGCCCTACAGGGAACTCGGCTATACACGTTGCGGGAAGATCGCGGACAACAACCCAAGAGCGACATTCTGTACGGTTAGAAACCGTTGCAGTGAAGAAATCAAAGCGTCCGCCAAGACACCTCGCGTCATGCCTGACGCACGCATAAAAAAAAGCCCAGTTGCAACAACTGGGCTTTTTCAATTTGCTTGAAGCGGGCGAGATTACTCGC
>JBCCEO010000410.1:0-7215 GCA_039030255.1 Planctomycetota bacterium
TCCATGACTTGCTCCCAAATCCATGGACGCATTTTTGAACCTTCCCATACTTTGTCTAATCGGACTTCTATTTGGTCTTTTCCTGGGCCATTCGATCTGGGGACGCGTGCGGAAGGACCACCTGCAGGAGCGCCAAGATTTGCGCAAAAATGCTGCGCAGTCACAGGAACAAACAAATGCTCTGGAAGCAGAATTGGCCGGAGTCCAAGACCATAACGAGCAGCTTCAAGCTGCTCTAGATGCCGCCAATACCAAAGCGACTCAAGTGCAGTCGCTCTCCTCCAAGATTCAATCGCACTTGAGCGCCTTTCACGCCGAACGCGATAGCTTCACGCAGGCCATTGAAGCCAGGCTCAGCGACCAAAGCAGCCAGATCGAGAAACTAACTCAAGAGCGCGATTCTGCCGCGGAAGCCAAAGGAGAGGCGGACAGTCGCATCTCAGCGCTAGAATCAGAAATCGATGGTAAAGCCGAAGAAATCCATGTACTTCAAAAGAAAAATGATCGCAATTCGGCGAAAGAGAACGAGGCGAAACAACTCCGTCAACGACTGCAGGCTTCCCAAGCCGAAACCGCTAAGCTGAAAAGCAAACATCAGCATTTGGAGCGGCTGATGGATTCACGAAAGCTCGAGCAGAATCAGCTACTTCAAAACATCGAGAAATTAGAAACTTCCTTTCATCAGATGTGTGAAAAGAACAAAAAACTGTCGGCTGAAGTCGCTTTGCGAAAGGCGTTGCAGTCAGACCATGAAGATTTGCTGCAGCGCGACGGACGGATTCAACAGGAACTAAAACAAGCAGCAACGGAGCGGATTCAAGCCAAAAATTCGCTGCAAAAATCCGCAACTGAAATCCAAAAACTTCGTAGTCAGCTTGAACACCAATCCAAGGTACAAGCAGCTTCCGAACAAGAACTCAAAGCGGCTCAAAAGCTGACCCAAGCAAAGTCAGCCGATTTACAAAAGCATATCGAAGAGCGCGACGCAATTCAGGTTGCTCTCGATTCGAAACAATCGGAATTGCAGCAAGCTCAAGAGAAGCTCCAAGTTCAACAGTCGCAGTTTCAAAGCGCTTGCGAACAACTCGAACTGAGCCTTGCAGAAGCCGAACATGAGATTCATTCGCAGTCGCATCGAGCAGACACGTTGCAGGAAGAAAAAATAGGCCTGCAAGATACGATAGAGCAAAACAAGCAGGACTTAAAATCTCAAAGCGACGAGCTGGATTCCAAAGAAGAATTGCTTTCCCAGACGCAGGATACGCTGCGTAAACTGACGCAAGAACATCTGGAAAATACGAACAAGCTACGAGATCAACAGGAAGCCCATTCCGATCTGCAAGCAAGCTTCGAAGACTTGCAGGCCAGTCATTCAGATCTGCAGAACCAACATTCGGAAATTCAGTTGGAAAGTGGGGAACTGGCCCAACTGCTCAAAGATTCCGAGCAGATCGTCCTCGACTTACGCGCAGAAGTCAAAGCAGCAGAATCGCAGTTCGAAGCAAATCAGAAATCGCATGCTGCCCTGCATCGACTCACCGAAGAACAAGCAAAACAACTTGCGAATACCGAGTCCGAACACGGAAAGCTGCTCGAAGCACATCGTTCGCAATCCAAAGAAGCACAGGATCACTACCAAGAGTTGACCGAGCTTCGGATTTGCTATAAAGAACAATTAGAGCACCTGAGTCGTTTAGAGGCGGAGTGTGCTGAATTAAATGAGCTGAATCAAGCCAAAGAAGAGGAAGCTCAGGACACGGCTCAAGAGGCAGCAGAGGACATTCAGAACTTAGAAGAAGTCACCGCCAAGCTGGAAGAACAAGTCTCCACGTTGACGGATGAGCTGCAGGATAGCGAAAATGCTTACGGAAACCTCAGAGCTGACTTTGAGGAACTGCATGGAAAAAGCTCGATTCTCGATGCCAATCTGAAGGCAGCGGAACAAGAAAAACGCGACGTCTTGGATACGCTTACGAAATCCGAGGCCGTTGTGGAGCAGCTTCGCGATCGCATCGTGCACTTGGATGATCAAGTCAACGATTCCGCAGTGGAAGAACTGCAGTCCCAGCTTGAAGCTAAGCAGCAGGAATTGCATGACGCTGTGGACGCTCGACAAGAGCTTACACAATCAAATGCCGAGGCCCAGCAATCGGTGACGGACTTAGAAGTTCGCATCAAACAACTAAACAAGGCACTGGCTGATGCGGACCGAGAAGTCGTCGACTTGCGAAATCAGTTGATTCGCATCCATCGCTCGCAAAGTGAAGAAATTGGAGCGGCCAGCGACCGTGCGATGGATGAGAGTGCTTTGCGGAAGTTGAACGCCCACATCGTAGAGCTTTCTCAAGCGCTCAAGGTGAAGCAGACTGAAGTTGCCCGGGCCAACGCAGCTTGTCGCCGTTTGGATGAGCAATTTCAAGAATCTCGCGCTCAAATGACTCAAGCAAAAGAAGACAGAGATGTCCATGCCGAACGTGTGCATGAACTTCAGCGTTTGGTCCAAGCACTGCAGCACCATAACGAAAGCAACGAAGAAACGATCCGTGACTTGCGTCGAGAGCGGATAGATGTCATCGAGAGGCTGAGAAATTCGCGGGCTCTTAGGCCAGATTCCGCAAACGGCCTACGCGTTGTTCGTGTTGCTGAGCCTATCAGGGAAGGGCTCTATCAGAGCGAGAATCTCGGTCTTCTTTTCCAAGAACCGCCAGAGCATCGAGATGATCTGAAACTCATCCACGGGATTGCGGACGTGCTAGAGGAGAAGCTGAACTCACACGGCGTCTATGTCTTTGAGCAAATCATGCATTGGGACGCTCGCATCATGGACGAATTCTCGAAACTTTTAGCCTTTAAGGATCGCATTGAAAGAGATGGCTGGGTCGAACAGGCTCGTCGACTCTACCAAGAAAAGGCCGACAACAATCGGCGCGCCGCCTGATTCTTCCTATCTCCTGATCCCTGACTGCATATCACGAAGCGCAGGAAACTTGTTGCGCCACCGCCGTGTTTCCTCGATATCAAAGCTCGTCGACTTCACTTGCTCCTGTGCGTCGCATTCAAACTGGCAAGCGCCCATATGATCAAAGGCCGAGGAGCGGCCATCAAAGGTCAGTCCTGGTTCTTCCCCGCAGCGATTGACGCCTAAGACGCAAGCCAGATTCTCAATTGCACGTGCTTGCAGCAGTCGCACCCAATGTTCGGAGCGTCGCTCGGGCCAGCATGCGATCACAACAATCAACTCTGCACCCTCTGCCGCCGCCGGCCGAAAACGCTCTGGAAAGCGCAGGTCATAGCAGATAAACGGAGCAATCTTGACTCCCTGCCACTGGAACAAGGCATGGCCTTCTCCCGCAAGATAGTGCTTGTCTTCACCTGAAAGGGTAAAAGGCTGCTGCTTCTGATAGCGCACTAATTCTCGCCCTTCGGGTTCAAAGCAAACCGCTTCATTCCTGGATACTTCACCCTCGAGCGGACTGGCGACTCCACCTAGCACGGCTGATTTATATTTGGTCGCCAACTCCTTTAAGAATGTCTCGCCCGCGCGCTCGGCATCCTGAGCCGCAACTGCGGCATTCATCGTGAAGCCAGTTTCAAACATCTCAGGAAATACGATCAAGGATTCCGGCTCGATTTCGGACGCATCCAACAGCTCGTGAATCCGCTTGTGATTCGCGGCCTTATCTTCCCAGACCATGTTGAGTTGAACCGCAACGACTTGCATGCTTTTCTCTTTAAAATTGCTGTGCTTGCAAACGAAATGACGCGACTGCGTAGCAAATATCTGCGAAATCTAAAGCAAGGCCTTCAAACCTGATTTTAGCCTATCAATACCCTGAATGACGGTCTCGGATTCTAGAGCTCCGTACGATATACGAAGCCAACTACCCTCGTCGACGCCAAAAGCACTGCCGGGTAGAGTAGCCACACCATAACGACGAATTAGCTCTTCGACCAGTTCAGTATCAGATCGATGCGTATCTAGTTGCAGCAGCATGTAGAACGCTCCTTGCGGCAGCGGTATGCGACACCCCGAAAGCTCGGACAACTCTTCCAGCACTGCATTGCGAACCCGCGCGAACTCCGCAACTTGTTCTCGACACCACCCTGATCCGACATTCAGAACCTCAGACGCAACATGCTGATTAAGTATGGGTGGACACACCAAGTTCGTGTCTTGAATCTTATGAACCGCCGGTAGCAAATCGGATGGAATCAGCATGTATCCACAGCGCCAACCCGCCATACCGTAAGCTTTTGAGAAGGTATACAGCGAGATCGTATGCTTTTGCGCCCCTGGTATTGAAGCTGGAGAGAAATGCTCCGCTTCTTCATAAACAAAGTATTCGTAGGCTTCATCCGAGATATGGAAAATTCCATGTCTTGCACAAAGCTCGTTGACGGCCACTAAATCGGCCTGGGAATACACAGCGCCCGTCGGATTGTTGGGCGACACGGTGACGATCGCCCGGGTTCGATCATTGATCGCGTTTTCCACCGCGACGAGGTCCAGCTGGTAGTCGGCCGTTGTTGAAACTTCGACCGATTTGCAGCCCGCGATTTCGATGGCCATTTGATGATTGAAATAGAAGGGGCTTTGCAGAATGACTTCATCACCCACATCGGCAATCGCTAAAACGGCATTGAGAAAAGCCATGTTCGAGCCAGCAGTGTAGACAACGGCTCCCCGATCTGCAGCAATTCCGTTTTCCTTCTCCAGTTTCGAGGCAATGCGAATCTGCAAATCTGAATTGCCGGCAACACCTCCGTAGCGATGCACTGCCGGATCCAACATCTGCGACGCTGCGGCCTCCAAGGCCTGTAACGGAGGATCGTAGTGCACTATCCCTTGCCCCAGAGAAATCGTTCCTGGGTTTTCGGCGATGAGATTAGCCACAATCGGGATCACCGGATCTTGAACCTGATCAATACGCTGCGCACTACGCTTTTTCATGCTGCTGTTTTCGGCCAATAAGATTGAGCCACTTCTAATTAAAACTCACTTGGAATCCAAACGCGCCAGATAGCTCAGCCAAAGTATTCTCGCAGCCGCGGCGCGATACGGCTGCCACCGCTGAGCGTATTCCGTTGCTTCATCCCAATCCATTTCGCTTCCAAGCTGCTGGTTCAGCTCGCGAATCAATGCTAGATCTCCTGCGGGAAAGGAATCTTGGTAGCACAAAGCCATCAGCAGATAAACTTCAGTGGTCCAAACTCCAATGCCTTTTTGCTCCATCAGGATCGTTCGCGTCTCGGCTGGCGTTTTTCGCAGCAAGGATTTTAACTGCAAGCGGCGATCGAATACGGCTTCCGCGAGCAAAAAAATGTAATGGGATTTCTGCCGTGTAACACCCAGCTCTCGCAAACCCGACTCGCCAATGTCGATCAGCTTTGGCGCGGAGACACGCCCTTCGCAACGCCGCTTGATGCGACCATTGATGGCTGCGGCGGACTTCAAAGATACTTGTTGCTCCAAAATGATATGAACCAAGGTGGCAAGTCCTGGAGGTCTGTTCCAAAGAGGCGGGATGCCATGTTCTTCTAGGATTTCAGCCAACATTTGGTCCTGCGAAGCGAGTTGGCGGCAGGCTCTTGCAAGCGATTTTGTATCAAGTTTCTGCGCCGCGAGAGAATCCGGATCAGGAGCTGCATTTCGTTTATTGGCGGGCATATTTTTGATACGAACCCGTTCCAAAGTTTCCAAACAACGAGCTCTATTGGCAGACGGGTTCTCAGTCAGGCGGAAGAAAGTTCCAATTGTAGCACGATGAACTTTCCCAATAGGAACCGCATCCCATGAATGATTCAAGGACAATTCGATTATCGGAGGTCCAGGCTGCCTACCGACGCATTCAGTCTAAAGTCCTCTGTACGCCTTGTGTGTTCAGTGAACATTTGTCGGAGAAACTTGGTTGTCGGGTTTACTTCAAGGCGGAGAATCTACAGCACATTGGGGCCTTCAAAGCGCGTGGTGCGCTCTACGCCATTCTCAGTCTAGATGAGAGCGCATCCTCAAAAGGAGTCGTCACACACTCTTCGGGTAACCATGCCGCGGCGGTGGCCCGCGCGGCAAAAATCCGTGGAATCGATGCTCATATCGTCATGCCTCACAACGCGGCCAAGGTTAAGGTCGAAGGCGTTCGTTCCTTTGGGATAGAACCTATCTTTTGTGAAACAAATACACCTGCCCGAGAAGCTGCAGCCTCGGAAATACAAAATCGCACGGGCGCCACGCTTATTCATCCTTTCGACAACGCTCACGTCATTGCCGGCCAGGGAACGGCGGCACTTGAGATTCTGGAACAAGTGCCCGATGTTGATCGTATTATTGCACCCGTAGGCGGAGGTGGACTTGTATCAGGGACACTGGTCACCATGCGAGAAGCCAAGCCTGATGCAGAAGTCTACGGAGCCGAACCTGCCTGGGCCGATGACGCCTTTCGAAGTTTGCAGTCGGGAAAAATCGAATCGCCCCAACGCTATGACTCTGTTGCCGACGGCCTGCGATCTTCGTTGGGAAAATTAACGTTTCCGATCATGCAATCGGATCTGAAAGAACTTTTGCTCGTCTCGGAAGACAGTATCCTTAATGCGATGCGGGACATTGTCGAAGTGGCTAAACTCGTTGTTGAACCCTCGGCGGCGGTACCATTTGCCGCACTGAAGAATAATGCGGAAAAATTCGAGGGAAAAACGGTCGTTGTTATCCTAACGGGCGGAAACTTGGATTTCGGCGACTATCAATTCGGCATCCGCGGCAATTGAGAAGAAACATATAGCCCTGCAGCAAGCAGCCCTTAACGATGAATAATCCTGACGAGATCGATCTGAATGAATTTGAAAAAACCTGCCACCAGCTAAGCCGACCCTTGCTGGTTATTTCTGGTGAGAAAGGTTGCTTGACCTGCGGCTATCTGAGCATGGCATCTTTTGAACGAAATGGAGATGCAGCGGCCATGGTGCGTGGAGTCGATACCTTTGAAGACATGCTGGTGGCCGAAGTAAGAGAAGTAAGCAGTCTCGCGGAACAGCTCGGCGCACAGCCTGGAATGACCGGGGCAGAAGCTCTCAAGCTATTTCGCTAGAACTCAAAAGCTACGCGAAATGATCGAACTAAAAAGGATCTCAAGATTCCTTGGAACTGACGCTTTCGCGTTTTAGGTATTCTTGCATGGCTTTGAGCGTTTCATTGCTGACATGATGCTCAATGCCCTCAGA
>JBCCEO010000411.1:0-7203 GCA_039030255.1 Planctomycetota bacterium
CGACTTGCTGCAAGCGGCTCAAGATTTCGCAAACCAAGGTGCTGATCTCATCGATCTAGGTTGTACACCCAACGAACAGTGGAGCAATGTCGGCGACGCTGTTTCTGCTTTACGTGATCAAGGATTACGTGTTTCGATCGACTCCTTCGACACTACAGAAGTTGAAAAGGCATGCCGCGCCGGTGCAGAAGTTGTTCTGTCTGTCAACAGTCAGAATAAGCACGTTTGCAAAGATTGGAACGTAGAAGTTGTCGCCATACCAGACACGCCAGAGGATAAAAAAAGTTTTGAAAAAACTATAGATTTTTTGGCAATCCACTCTGTTTCTATGCGACTGGATCCCATCTTAGAACCAATTGGTTGTGGATTTGTGAACAGTCTTGCGCGTTACATTGAATGTCGAAAACAGTATCCCGACGCGCAAATGCTGATGGGTATTGGAAATATCACGGAGCTCACAGACGCTGACTCGGCTGGCATTAACGTCCTGTTGCTTGGGATTTGCCAAGAGCTTGGGATTCAAAGCATCCTGACGACCGCGGTGATTAATTGGGCACGCAGCAGCGTTCGGGAATGCCACTTAGCACGGCAACTCGTTCATTTCGCGTGTGGAAACAAGATACCGCCCAAGCATCTGGAGAAGAATCTGGTTCTGCTTCGAGACGAGCGTCTCACGGAACTAGCTCCTGAATCTCTTGAGGCATTAGCCATGCAGATTCGCGACAAGAACATCCGTATCAACATACAAGGTGGAAAGATTCATGCCGTGTCTGCCAGGACGCACGTTAGTCACGAGGATCCATTTCAAGTCATGGATATGTTGTTGCAATCGGAGGTCGGACCTTCAATCAACGCAGCTCACGCCTTTTACCTTGGATATGAAATGGCGAAAGCGCACACGGCTAATACGCTTGCGAAGCAGTACACGCAAGATGAGTCGCTCGATTGGGGCTTTTTAACTCAGGAAGAAAAGCATCACCGGCTCGCGCGAACGCATCGCGGCGAAAGGCCTTCAAACAAGAAAACAACGGACGACTAGCTAATTCGGCGGCGAGTGTTTGAGAGGTCCGCATGTGGCAAAAGCTTGTTTGGGACTCAGAAATGCTACGGAGCGCTGGCTGTCCCATTTGCTGGTTCCGTTTCGGTGTCAGCGTCATTCTCGTTCAGCTCACGCAGATAGCGCAACCGAAGCCGGTTTCCAGCTTCGTGCGGGTTGATAAATCCCGTCTGAGGCAGACTGAAGGAGAGTTCTTCTTCCATTTTTTCCACGTCCCCCAACTCCTGATAGGCTCGGGCAAGGCAATATCTTGAAAGGAGAACCCAGCGAGCCGACAGCTCCTTTTCCATGGTTTTTTCGTTATTAATGATTCGGCCATCGAACCAGCTGGATGCTTCTTTGAAATTGCCACGATCGAAGTGCGCTTGAGCCAGCAGAAATGCAGAATCGACTTTCGCCTTTCGCATGACAACCATCGCACCGATCACATCTTGCTGATACTGCTCCTTTGTCTGCGAAGGCTTTTTCATCAAGCCAAAGCCGCGTTGCACTTCGGGATCGAACTCAAGTCGCCTTAGACTCTCCGAGTCGTATCTACAACTCATGTAGAGAGAAAGTGCGCCGTCGTCATCCATCGTTTTCTCAAACTTGCCGAACAGGTGTTTCAATCGGCCTTCAGCCGCAGGGTTTTCAGTGATCCAAAGCGCGTGCTCAACCATATAATCTCGCACGTCTGGCGTCTTCTGAATCAGCTTTGGGCGCATCAAACTGGCATGGATTTGCGCTTTGAGTGGGATATCCCAGACTTTTACGGTTGCTTTGGGAGCCGCTTTCTCGAATTGCTCCACGATGTCATCGACATCATGGAATAGCGTCATCCGTTCGTCGCCCAAGAGCTCTTGTTCAAGCATTTGCATGCGGAAAGAAGCTGCAACCGGTGGTAAGTCGACAAACAATTCTAAGAAATTGAGATCACCCGGGTTGAATGCGTAGTCAAAACGCCCTGGAAGATCCAGCCTTCGCAAAACGCGTGAATTCTCTTTCGCATCTTGCAGCGTGGCTAATGTTCGTTTGTCGGGGTCCAAAATCGGCATTGCCAACTTTGGCTCGAATAACAAAATCTCGCCATCGATGAGAACTCCGATCGCAAAGATCTTTCCAGCATCGACAATCCAGGCTGTTCGGATTCCCCGCTGCGCGGCCAAGGTGGTAAATACGCGTCCCTTCTCAATAAAGTCAGCCTTGCTAAACAAAAGTGTTTCCCAGGGTAGGTAGGTGAACCCTGGGCCACCAGAAAAACTCTTGCCAAGATCCTGAAACCCAATTACCGGATTCGGGGCTTTGACTGTAACCGATGCAACAAGGTCCGCGTCGAGTCCGACATTGCGCATCGTCCAATCGAAGAGCTTGTATGCCTCCAGCAACTTGTTGCCCTCCGCTTCGCTGATCTGCTTCTGTTTCTCTTCGATAATTGGCAGGATCAGAGAATCTCTCAGCGGAAACTTAACGATCCAATCGGAAAGATGTTTCGTGATGCGGCACTGGTAGAGATAGTCGATGTCGATATAAGCAAAAGTCTGACTAGGTTCTTTGCCGCATCCCACCAATTCTCGCAATTTTGCATCCAGCTCATTGACCTTGATCGACGGCTTGAAGTCGACGGCTTTTAAGTTTGCTCTTTGTAACCAAGTGTTCAATGCAAGCTGCGTTTCCTTTGCCGTTTGGGCGCGATTGAAAGGCGACATGCGCTGCAAATAGCTCATCCCACTGCGCAGACTGTCGGACTTGTTTTTGGAGTTCTTCAGTCGCTGCGCAACCACTTCCGAGGAATTCTTGCCTTGACGCTGCGTGATCAAGGGCAGCATTAAGAGCAAACCTGCTGCCACTGCAATCGCAATCAGTACTTTGAGACGGTTATTCATGGGGAGTATTTTGCAAGGACGGGGAGGAGGTTTTCAATGCGAACTATGCTGATGCCTGCCGCTTATAAAATCTACCCCAAGTATTATCAGTAAACGGACTGGGGCGACACTTAGGCCTCATTGTCGGCACGATCCTTTTCTCTAGAAACACTCAGTCCCTACGAAAGGTATGCTTTGCCATGGAAAATCTGCGGCTTTCCGATCTCGCCGCGTTGATTAGACTGGCAGCGCGGCTGATCGGCGATTCGAAGGCACTTTCACTACGAGGCTGGTAGCGCATCGAGTTCACTACTTTTTGAAGTCAGCGCAGACTGTGGGAAAACCGCAGGGCCTACATGAATCTGCATTCGAGTAACGGCATAAAGCCGTTTGATGTTCCTACTTTGGCGTTCCCTAAAGGACTACATGACGCGGGCGGCCTTGCCTCGCTGACGGTTCCGAACTGAAGCTAACTTTAGTCCTGCGGGCAGTGCACGCCGCTTTATGTGTTACCTGTTGGGCGTTGGGCCTGGGCCCAAAGATCCTTACTCCGGGCGATTCCCTCCGCGGAATCAGGCTCCGCCCGTCTCAGAACGCCTCATTGAACTCGGAGACGGGGACTAAAAGCTTGGGGAACGCGCCTGCTACCGGCTAGGTGCCGCTGCTCTCAACGGTCTCGTGAATCGACTTCAACTGGCTAAGCAACTTGCCAATTGCACTTAGCGGAACCATGTTCGCGCCGTCACTAGGCGAAGTATCGGGCTCTGGGTGTGTTTCAATGAAAACCGCATCCACCCCAACGGCGACCGCAGCTCTGGCCAGCGGCCAAACCATTTCACGATTGCCCCCGGTCGCTCCGCCTAACCCGCCAGGACGCTGGACGGAATGGGTTGCATCGTAAACGACTGGAACACCAAGGGAGCGCATGATAGGCAACGATTGCATGTCGTTTACCAATCGCCCATAACCAAAAAAGGTACCTCGTTCGCAGAGCATCACACCTTGAGCCGAATTGTTTTGTAGTTTTTCGACGACAAACTGCATGTCTTCTGGAGCCATGAACTGCCCCTTTTTCACATTTACCGGCTTGTCCGTTGCGGCGGCTGCTAGCAACAAGTCGGTTTGCCGAGCTAAGAACGCCGGGATCTGCAAAAGATCGCAAACTTCTGCCACTGGCTCCGCCTGTTCCGGCAAGTGAATGTCTGTGGTCGTTGGCAAACTGAGTTGTGATTTCACCTTTTGCAACACAGCCAAGCCGGCGTCCATTCCTAACCCACGGTAGGCGGAACTGCTAGTACGATTGGCCTTATCGAAAGAAGCTTTGAAGACCAGTCCCAAGCCCAGCGCCTCGGTAACGCTTTTAAGCTCCTGCGCGATACGCAAGGTCAATTCTTCGGATTCCATGACGCAGGGGCCTGCAATAATCTGCAACGCACCGGATCCAAACTCCAGTTTTCCTACTTGGGTTAATTTCGTCATGGCAGAATTTTGCTTGCTTCAAGCTTGGGGAGTGAATTCTCTGGGAACGAGCATGGTGATTCTTTTCGGAAGAACGCGGATGGTCAACGGTAGGACGCCGCCTGGATCTCCGTCAATCTGAAAAGGAACCTCAACGCCCTCGGGTGCTTCAATTCGCAATTGAGTGATTCGCGTATGCTGGAACCCCTTCATCGATTGATGCGATTTGAAGAACAGGCGAGTTAAATAGCCCGTACCCCAAATCAGGCCACTTTTCTTAAACTGACAGAGGTCAAGCTGCCCGTCGAGGGGATCGGCTTGATGGCAAAAATCCAATGAGGCTGCGTAGCGTGGGACGTTGAAGATGAAATTCCAGGCCGAACCATCAAGTGGTTCGTAGCTTTCTAAATCAGAATCAGGCTCGCTTGCATCGGTTTCGCTCGCTGCTGAGTTACCACTTGTTCTCGCGGAAACTCGCAGCTGAGGGAAGCGATACTTCCAGATCGCCCGCATTATCGGCATCGCATAAGACCAACGGCGTATATGTCCTTTGCGAACGGCATCCATCTCCTGGACAACTTGGGCGTCAAAGCCAATGCTTGCCATCACCAAGAAAACTTTGTCATTTGCGAGGCCTACGTCCATCTGAACGCAGCGCTGTTCCCTTAGGATATCGAGTGATTGCTCTACATCTGTTCGAATCTGTAGGTACTTGGCGAGTAAGTTCTCAGTGCCGAGTGGAAAGAGTTGCAGCGGAATATTGTGGGGTAAGAGATTGGCGAGTGCGTCAGCAGTGCCATCACCTCCAGCTGCTACCACAGCCCGAAGCTGCCCTTTTTCGAAGAGCTTCGGGGCGCGACTTGCGATTTCCGCCAGGTTGTAAATGACCTCAGTGGCAAAACCATTCGAATTTAGATGCTCGCGCAACTTCGCTACTTTGGGACCAGACTCTGTGGCTCCCGATTTCGGATTCGCGGCGATCATGACGTTTGGTTCGGAGTTTGACATTACAATGAGCTCCGAACGCGAAACCTAGAGACGCTCTCTCGCATTGGAAACCGCAGTAGCTTTGACCGCTTGCAGTTGGCTGCCGGGCGACGTCAACTTGCAAGCGCGCGACAATTTGAACCACACGACTACCAGCATGAGAACCACGATCAACATGGGAAGGCAGTGAGAAGGTGTTAGCAAATAATGCGCGAGCATATTTTCAGACAGGGCAGCATTGGCGTGCCCAGGGTGCGCTAACGCAGGCGTTGGGGCCAGAAAAATAATGACTGTGAGCAGAGCCCAAAGTAGTGGAAGGGCAGGATTTCGCATCATGCAGAGGCCTAGGAATCGGATGGTTCTGTATCAGCTTTAGCGAGCTGAGAATTGACGACATCGATTGGAATAGGGATCCCCTTCAGTACACCTTCGACTGCTATTGAGTTCCGAACAAAACCTTGAAACCGAGTCACAACTATGCGGCCTCGACGAAGTTTTGTCATTCCACAAACAAGAACGAGACGGTCGCCGGGAATCACAGGATCACGAAAACGCACATCCTCCAAACCACCGAATCCTACCATTGCGGCCCCAAGGAGGTCGTGTTTCTGAGAGAAATAGCTGCACATTTGGGCAGCAGCTTCCAGCATCACGACACCGGGCATCAGTGGCATGTTGGGCATATGGCCACGAACCCAAAATTCTTCGTTGGTTAGATCTTTGTAACCTGCGCAAATGTGATTTTCTAAGTTCTCATAAACAATCGCTGTTAGCTGTTCCATTTCGAAACGCTGCGGATTGTATTTACGAATTTCTTCCTGGTCCGCGATGATGTTGTGAAGATCGATCGAAGCGGGATCCAGAATCAGGTCTCGGCCGGCCAACGACTAAACTCCAAATCTTCGAGAGCGCGTGCGAAAAGCTGCGGATAGATGGGTCAACGGATCGGAGATCCAAATTCTTAGGTTTTGATCTTCTTCCGTTTCGCCTTACGGACCTTTGCATTAGCTGGACGGGCTCCGTGATTTGCCTTCTTAACCTTCCGGTGTGGCTTCGACATCTGTGTTTTCCTTTTGAGACTAAATAAGTGAGTTACCGGCAAAGAAATGCGAATTCAATGTGAAAACTTGTGACTGTTTACTCACCAAGCATCTTTGCTTTCTTCGGATCTCCACAGCTCAATTCGCGAGCTGCGTTACTATTTGCGGATTTCGGCTTTGAAACTCAGGACAAACGAGCTTCTTGCCGGCATTGCCCGCAGAAGCTACCTCAGCAGCCAGGGGGCTAGCTCCTACAGGGGGCAAGGTGTAGACCGGTGGACACGCGAACGCATAAGATTATCAGCAATTCAAGCGTGCGAAAAGGCTCTTTTGTCTGTTTGGTACCCCTTCTTTGTAGCCGTATTTACTAAAGAAGGGCTCCAAAGGCTGCAAGCCGCTTTGGAATAATTCGCTTTCGGCATAGAATGGAGGGTACTTTAGCCTAGATTGTTCACTATTAGACTAAGTCCTGTTCTCATCATTTCAGGACTTGCAGTTCAGGGCAAGCCTTTTGGACGGAAGTTCTCGCTGAGAATTGAGCTCGCAAGAACTCCGGTCGAAGATCCCAAGCGACTGAGCGACTAGGAACTTATCAACAAACCGCCCTTCGGTTTAACATTTGCTTCATTTCGAACTATCTGAACGTTCGGTTTGGAGCCCCGAGCCCTCAGCTTAGGACCGGAAGTATGCAGGATAATCATCACCCAGATGATGAAGATCGTCTAAACGAGAACGCGATGTCGGTAGATGGCTCGGACTCTGATGGCGGTGCTATGGATTTAGAAGTTGCAGGGGATGCTCCGCAACCCGTTGCTAAGCC
>JBCCEO010000412.1:0-7192 GCA_039030255.1 Planctomycetota bacterium
CAATGATCAGGCTGCCGTCGGCTTCCGGTTGGACTCCGAATGGATTCGATAGCGGGACCTCGAGTGCTGGGCCCTTCTCTCTTGGCTTTTCGGATTCTCCGTTGCCTGCGATCGTAACAACGCGCCGGAAGAACTTTTGGTTCAAGTCTCCATCACTTTGGGCCAACGCAAGAGCACCCGAGAATGCGAGTAGAGCAATAACGAATGCGAAATGTGAGAGAGCGATTCGCTGGAAGGGAAACGGGGACTCATGGTGCCACATCGCAAGAGCTCGCAGAAGGATCGAAAAGCTGACTCTGCAATTCTAATGCGGCGCGGAAACTTCTGCACGCAGCCGAGTCGAGCGGTTCAGCACAAACTCAACGCTTCCTAGAAGCGATAATAATAATCGTAATCGCAACGGGGATCGCAATCACGCCCAGGCAAACTGCACCCAGGATGATGATTTCGAAAGTTCCAAATGAAAAACCCATCGATACCCTTTCTGAAAGAGACCTACCGGCGGCCACCCCAGATAAGAAAGCAACCACAGATTCCGAACAAAAGTCCAAGCATTGCTAGAACGACCAAGCCAATCAACACGATCGACATATTAGCATTTTCCAAAAATAGATCCGGCTGCGAATTGCCTCACGATCGGCGAATTCGACGTATCCAAGCTATTCGTCCGGCTACCTAGTTTATTGGCTGCCTGGCGCACTAGATTTGCATTTTGGGCTAATCTCCTTGCCCAAACCGATTCTTTGGGCTCATTTTGGCTCGAAACGACCCAAAAATCAGCAAGCATCGCGGATCTCTCTCGTTGAACTTGCCGTGACATCAAGTTACCCTTTCCTTTCCCCAATTCCACTCTTCCCTACCAATCTTCTGCGAGAACACTATGAGTAACACTTCGGATCCCAGCGCGCTCAATTACGAGGCAGCGCCCAACGCGCAGCGTCTACTGTGGGCCGGTTTTGTGGCAATCCTTGCCGCCGGTGTCGGATTCTCAGTGCGCGGTGCAAGTGTTTTGGGTGCGTGGTCTGATGCCTTTGGCTTCACTCAAACCGAGTTGGGGGGAATTACCGGCGGCGGTTTGATTGGTTTCGGTATCGTCATCATCATCTCCAGCTTTCTTGCGGAAGCGATCGGTTATGGTCGGTTGATGTATTTTGCATTCGCAGTGCACTTCTTGTCTGCGGTCGTAACCTTGGCCGCTCCATTCGTCTTTGCGGCGGCTGGAAAGGATGCAACTTTTTGGACCTTGTTCGTTGGGATGTTTCTGTTTGCAATTGGAAATGGGGTTTGTGAAGCCGTGGTGAATCCCTTGACGGCCACACTTTTCCCGAACAATAAGACGCACTACCTCAATATCTTGCATGCTGGTTGGCCGGCGGGTTTGATTCTCGGTGGTGTCGCGGCCATTTTCATGGCCGACAATGTTTCCTGGCAGGTGCAAATCAGCCTTTTCCTCGTTCCGGTGATCATTTACGGAGTCATGATATTCGGCCAGGAGATGCCGAAAACCGATGCGGCCGAGGCTGGTGTGTCGTTGGGTGAGATTCTGGTTCAGTTTGCAGCTCCTCTGCTGCTCTTCTTACTCCTCATCCACGCGATGGTTGGATACGTTGAGCTCGTAACCGATTCCTGGATTGCCAGAATTACCGGATCGATTCTGAACGAAACTACGGGTCGGTGGTTGTTCGTCTACACCTCAGCATTAATGTTTATCCTGCGTTTTGTGGCCGGACCAATCGTCCACAAGATTTCACCTCTGGGACTTTTGTTTGTGAGTGCCATTCTTGCAGCGGTCGGTCTTTACACTTTGGGCGGTGTAGGCACCACTGCCATGGCCCTAGTCGCGCTTACGATTTATGGATTGGGCAAGACCTTCTTCTGGCCAACCATGTTGGCTGTCGTTTCGGAACGTTTCCCTAAGGGTGGAGCCGTCACGCTCGGAATGGTTGGTGGCGTGGGCATGCTCTCCGCTGGATTCTTGGGTGGCCCCGGAATTGGATTTAAGCAGGATAAGTATGCTTCGGAAAAACTTCAGGAAACGTCTTCTGCAACATATGACAGATACAAGGCTGGTAAGGAAAACACGTTCCTGGGAGTTTTCAGCACGAACGGTCTGGATGGTGCAAAGGTTGGCGTTCTGTCAGACGGTGGCAAAGGATTGCAAAAAGAGATGGAAATACTCGCCAACAATGAAGGAAGCGACACGAATTTGGAAGCTCTGAACACTTGGTGGAACGATGCAAAAGCCAGTGCAGACGCGGATGCGACCCCGGTCAAAGAAGCAACGCTGCACGGTAGCCGAATGGCTCTTAAGTTGACTGCAATCGTGCCGGCCGTGATGGCGGTATGTTATCTGTTGCTGCTGGGCTACTTCAAATCGATCGGGGGTTACAAAGCTCTGACGGTAGAAGAGCAGGACGGCGGTTCTGGTGGCGATGATAGCGGCGGCGACAGTTAGCCGTGCATTCTGTTCTAGTATGATGATCCTCAAACGCCTGGTTCCCGCCAGGCGTTTGTTTTTTGAACCGGTGTAAGACAAGCAGAATGAGTGTTTTTCCGATGCGTTGCAGTGTCCGTAACTGTCTCTTGCCGCTCGGTAAGAGCGACGATGGCATGCGATGTGAAGCCGGGCATCACTTCAACCAAGCTCGACAAGGCTACTGGAATCTGACCCAGCCGCAGGATTCGAAATCGAGCAATCCAGGCGACTGCGATGCGGCTGTCGAAGCTCGGTCAAGCTGGCTCGAACGTGGGCACATGAATGGCTTTGTGGAGAAGCTCAAGAGTTGGTTGGAACTTTATCCGGCCGACCGAGATGTCATGCCATTGAGTTTGGAATTGGGCTGCGGCGAAGGCTCTATCTCTGCCGCTTTGTTCGAGCGTGAAGCCATTGGCTACTGTGGCATTGATCTGTCCAAGCGAGCAATCAAACTGGCCGCACGAAGATTGCCGGCTGCGACTTGGGTGCTTGCCAACGCGGATCGTACTTTGCCAGTGCCCGATCATTCTGTGGATCGTGTTCTGTCCTTGTTCGGGCGACGACCGACGGCGGAAATTGCCCGAGTCTTGAGGCCTGGAGGAGTCTGCATCGTGGCCGTTCCAGGGGCTCAGGATCTTGCAGAGCTCCGCGAACAAGTTCAACTTGCGGCGACAACGCGTAGCCGATTGGACGCCGTCGAGAGCGAGATGCTGGCAGTAGGATTGCGAGTGTTGCAGCGCGAAATATGGACTCATCAAGTCCAATTGGATTCCGCCGCATTGTCCAGCGCGATGGCGATGACCTATCGCGCGGTGCGTCACTCCCAACAATCACGCTTGAGCCAACTAACCGAAATGACGGTTACCTTGCAAGCAGATTTGATTGCACTGCAGAATGGATAGCCGTCGTTCGGGGCTCTGGCTCTTCCCTCGCGAATAATGAGCATTTGAGAAATGAAAAGGTAGGCCCATCCACGAAAACAGCCCCGAGCAAAATCGCTCGGGGCTGTTTTGTATCGTGGTGATAAAGCGCTGGGTGTCGGTTAGCGACCGCTCATTGCAGCGGCGGTGCGAATCATCTCCAAGCATTCTTGGCGATCGACATCTGGGCTTACGCCAGCCGATGAACGAGCTTGTTCAATCAGGCCGCTCCAGTTAGAAGCCCCCTTATAGTTGCTGCCTCGCAGTAGCATTCCAAACTGAGCCATGGAAGCCGCCCAGCGGAAGTCGCGATCTGCATCGCTGAAACGAGCTGGCTCACCCTCCAGTGGGAACATCAAGAGCGAAGACTCGCTGGATTCAGGTTCTTTATAGCGTAACTTCACTGCAAGCCATTCGTCTGAAATATCGGACTCGTCCGCTTCCTCGACGGCATCGCCTTGCCTGTCTGCCTCTTCGGATGAAGTCTCTCCCTTCGGATCATCCGCATCCTTCTTACCGTAACGCAGCTCGGTTTCGACTACGTCTTCGATATCGACTGATGTAGGAACAATCTCATACAAGGCTGTGACGCGGTGCCCTGCCCCGATTTCGCCAGCATCCTTGGTGTCGTCGTCAAAGTCCTTGGCGGCCATCACGCGATTCTCATAACCGAGTAGACGGTAGGAGCGAACTCGCTCCGGATTGAATTCGACTTGAATCTTCACGTCTTTAGCAACTGTCATCAAGTTGCCACTGAGTTGCTTGACCATTTGGCGGTAAGCTTCCCGTTCGCTGTCGACGAAGCCGTAGATTCCGTTTCCTCGGTTGGAGATCTGCTCCATCATGGCGTCATTCAAGTTGCCAATGCCGTAGCCGAGAACGGTCAAGAACAAGTTGCTCTTGGCGTTTTCTTCGACCAAGTCGACCAAGGCTGAGGTGCTGGTGACTCCGACATTGAAGTCGCCATCGCTGCAGAGGATGACACGATTGATTCCACCTTCGATATAGTTGTCACGAGCCAGGTCGTAGGCAAGTTGGATTCCTTGTCCTCCGTTGGTCGAGCCGCCAGCTTGCAGTTTATCCAGTGCTCCGAGAATTTTCCCTTGCTTGTCTCCACGCGTTCCTTCCAGGACAGTTCCTGCAGCACCTGCGTAAACCACCATGGCGACACGGTCGTTTTCGCCCAGTTGCTTCACGAGCATGCGAATCGTTTCCTTGACGAGCGGCAGTTTATTGGGCTCGTCCATAGATCCTGATACATCGAGCAAGAACACAATGTTTGCCTTGGGGCGATCTTTCAAATCGACTTTCTTGGCTTGGAGCGCGATTCGAACCAATTTGTTTTCGGCGTTCCAAGGACAATCCGCGATAGCGAGATGCGATCCGAAGGGCGCCTTCTCTTCCTTTTTCGGACCAGCGTACTCATAGTCAAAGTAGTTGATAAATTCCTCGAGCCTTACGGCGCCAGCAGGCGGCAAACGACGAGCTTCGAGTAGCAGTTGTCGCGTCTTGGTGTAGGACGCAGTATCCACGTCGATGGACAGCGTACTCAGAGGCTTGTTGTCAACTTTGTCGAATCGGTTTTCATAGATGTCATCGAATTTGTCACCAAGTCCGCGTCGTTGAAATTCCGCTTCCTGTTTTCTTGCTTCTTCAACATCACGATTTCTTGTTCGAATACTATCTCTCAACCCGGGAAGGTTCATGCCGTTCAGAACTTGTCCTGCACGGGCACGACCGCCTCGTCCGCCGCCGCCGAACCCACCTCCGCCGTAGCCGAGGCCGCCCATGCCACCCATTCCGCCACCCATGCCATTGGCTCCACTTGGCGTGCTACTTGGCAAGCCATTGGCAGCTCCGCCGCCACCCATTCCGCCACCGTAACCACCCATGCCAGCGTCTCCGCCATAGCCAGCACCTGCGTAGCCTCCCATGCCGCCGGGACCTCCCAAACCCATGCCGCCTGGGGCAGCAGCTGGTTTGGCCGCACCTGTGTTCGCCGCGATTGGAGCACCAAGATCGTAATCTGCGCCAATTCTTCGTGCATTAGATTCGCTTGCAACGTTGGACTTGCTTTCCTTTTCAGCTACCGAAGAAAGGCTGGAGGGATAAGATTCAATGTTGCCAGCCCCCCCCCCGACTGCCCATGAATCCGGTTCAATGGTCGCTTCAATAGCTTCTTCGATATCCCCAAATTCGGCATCAGCAGCATTGCCAAACGGATCGGCTTGCTTCTTTCCGAGCACTGGGGCACTTTGGGCTACGTTGTTTCCGAACGCCTCATCGCTTGGAGCTTCTGCAGAGTATTTTTCTGCCTTGTCGCCGCGTGGTTGACTCCCTCGCATTGCACTTCTGGCACCTTGCGAGGACAAATTAGATGCGATCGTGGAGCTTTCACTTGTTCGCGATTCGTTGGATGCTGACAGCGCGTCTTTCGCAAGGCTCGCATCAGGCAAAGGTGGAAGTCCTCCCCCCATGCCGCCCATACCAGGAGCGCCGCCGTCCATGCCGCCCACGCCGCCCATGCCGCTCATACCTGGAGCGCCGCCACCCATGCCGCCCATACCTGGAGCCCCTGCACTAGAAACACTCGGCGATTCCATTTCTGCGAATTCGTCATTATCGCGACTCACGGAATCCAGCTTGCCCTCTTCCTCCGCATAAGGGGCACCAGAAGCAGCATCGAACGCGACCGGCGCGGATGATGCTTGGTTTGCTTCTGTAGAGGGCGAAAGAGCATTGCTTTCGCTTTGCGTCATCAATGGATTGGGATTGAACCATTTGAACGCGGATGGGAAAGCGAGCGCCGTTGCGAGGAACAAGCAAGCGGCAGCAGTCAGCCCACCGATCCAAGGCAACGCACTTCGTTTCTTCGCCAAGGATTCAGGAGCGACAGCGCCGGCAACCGGAGCTTCGCCCACGGCAGCTTGACCAAAGATTTGTGCCAAGCGTTCTTCCCGATTCGAACTTGGGGCCATTGCCGTTGTTTTTTCCTGGGCAAAAACTCCTTCGACGTCAGTCAAAGTTCGCCGAATCTCATCCAGTTCCGCCGCAAGTTCCTGGTTGTGCTTGGCGGCTGCTTCAATCGATTGCGAAGTTTCAGCGTCCAATTCGTTGAGTACGAAAGCGGTCAACATCCAGTCTTCCCAATGCTCCGGGTTGGAACCCTCGGAGTTGTCTAGGTTTGGATTTTGGTCACTCATCGGAGTGCTCCTATGCATAAATGTGTTTTGTGGCGTGTTTGCAGATTTGTAGAACGTGGATTTGGCGTTACTCGACTTGGAGTTTTCCACGCAGTCCTGCCACGGCTTGGTGTAAGAGATAGCCGACGTTGGTGACGGTCAGTCCCGTTACCTCGGCGATTTGCTTGTAGCTCAGTCCGTCGTGAAGCCGGAGTCGCAGGAGCTCTTGTTGGCGCTCAGGAAGTTTTTCTATCTGCGTCCGAACTTGATGGAGTTGTTCGTCCTGAGCGGCGCCCTCTTCAGCACTCTTAGAGTGCTGATCTTGAACGTTGGACACATCTGTGTCTGCTTGCACCATATTCATTCGTCCCTCCCGTCTGGAGATATCGATGGCTCGATTACGGCATGTTTTGTAAAGCCAAGCTTTGGTGTGCTCTTCAATTGCGGGCCAGGATTGCTGGCACAGCTTGACGAAGGCTTCTTGAACAACATCGCGAGCGGTTTCTGGATTCGAAACTCGCCTTGAGACGTAGGCAACAAGCTGGCACTCCAACTGCTCGAAAACTTCAGCAACCCACTCGCGGGGAGGCTGGTTTGCTTGCTTACCGTTTCCG
>JBCCEO010000413.1:0-7191 GCA_039030255.1 Planctomycetota bacterium
GCCGCCTTAAATGGTGCGCTAATGTTTTGCCGTATGCGTGCCGGCGCGGCGCCTCCGGCGCACTAATAACTGGGTTCACGTGTTTTCTACTAACGCTTCGCGTGTTTGTCGTTTGCGGTGTGGAAAACGACTGCCGTCTGCGACGGCCGTGGCGGGCGCTCAATTTATTGAGCGTAAACGAAGTCCCGCCCCCGCAGGTGAAGCGTTTCAGATGTTGCGGATCTCGGAAACACTAGTCGTAGCCTGCGGGGGCGGGGGTTCCATCCCCTGCCACAGCCGTCGCCTCACAGTGACGTGATCGGCTGGTGTCAGCCATGTATGAGCGATGGTTCCGCCCATCGCCAAATCAAAGTGCGTGGGTCTCCGGCGCACACCTTTCTGTACAGGTTCTGGTACACCCCGAAATGGCACAAGAATGCATCTATCTGAACTTTCTAAATAACGATTGGGGCACCGCCGCGGAAATATCAAAACGCTTGCGAGAGATCATTCTGAAAACATTTTCGTTTAGTGGAATAAATCTCGATAGCCTTCCTCGATATCGCGGCTGCTGTGAACAACTTCCAAGATGGCAATCCCCTTTTGCTCCGGAAGGTAGATCACAACGTAGTCATAGACGAAGAAACATCGAACGCCTTCCCCGAGTGCGGGTCGGGCGACCCCCATTTCGGGAAACAACGCGACTTGCTGACACGTCGTCTCGACCTTGTCGATAAACGTCAAGGCTGTTTCAAGGTCCCGTTCCTCGGTTGCGATAAACTTCCCTATCGAGAGCAAGCTCTCATTAGCCATAGGGGTAAAGCGAACCGTATTCATCCCTGGTCTTTTCGACTGGCGTGAGCTGCATCGCGAACCTGATCCTTTACTTCCTGGAAATCGAGCGGAGCAGCTGATCCCTGTCGGAGTTCGTTCATTGATCGAGCAACGCGCACTGCGAGGTGCTTGTGACGTCGCTTCATTTCGAAGAAAGATTCCAGCGCAGCTGATACAACCTCTGACTCATTGGAATACCTCCCAGACGAGATTTCCTTGTTGACGAATCTTTGCAGCGTTGATGGAATTCTGAAGCTCATAACCGAGTTGGAATAGTGCATCTAGCGTATCACGAAAACGTCCTTCAGGTCAATTTTTTCGAGCGTCGTTAATGATGCTTTAGAGGTGGGAGGTTGCATACAAGGACTCGGGAGTTTGCACGAAACGGCAAGGGAGGTTGCAAACAAAAAGGTGGGAAGTTGCATACAAAAACAATCAATCGACATGGCTCAGGAAAGGGAAAAAGAAGATGGCGTAAGTACTACAAAAAATACAAGATTCACATTGAAGAGCGCGAGGTAAATGAAATGAAGAGAGTTGAGTCAGGGCGGTATCTATCGATTATTACGACTCAAAAAAAAGGCGATCGGCCTCATGCAAAAGCATCAACTGAAAACCAGTTGAATGTTTACGTTTTCCCAGTCGCGAGGTGACGATTTTTTCAGCCTCTACTTGTTGCAGCGCGCTTAGCGAATCCCACTGTTTTTGAAGTTCGAGTCGGCGCTGCTTTTTTTCAAGTGGCCTCGGTTCATCTGCCTCGACGGAGTGCTCTGAATCTCGATGATTCTTGGGAACGGCCAATAGCTGCTCAAGTATGTTCGTTGCCGCGAGGATGGACATGCCTTTGGGGAACTCCGACTTCATCCGACGCACGAGTTTGGGTAGAACTTCGAAAAGTCGTTCGAGGCCATATTGCTCAACATAACTACTGACCCGATTACGTTCGTTGTCAGTGACCACATGATCAACATTGAATCGCTGGAGGTAGTAGCGTTTGATAAATCGCTCAGTCGGTTTCTGCTCGTCGAATGAATCTCTTGTTTGAAAAGAGACATCTTCCGTTGGTTTTGCGTGAGCTAACGGCGAAACCGATAGCTTCAAACACTCCCCTCTTTGGAGTTCAAGCATCACATCGCCGTAGGTACCCGTCGTCCAATGCACGCGCTTGAGCAGTTTATTCTTGAGGAGAGACTTTAAGGCGGGAGTAAGTTGTCGTTTCATTAGACTCAGGTGCTTCTCGGCTTTAACGGGTATGGAGGCCGCAAGCTTTGCATAGGAGATCTTTCGGAATGATCCGTGCCCAAAAACAAAGACTAAGTACTCATATAAGCGACTGGCGACTGGCGTTTGCCTGTTAAGTCGCAGCCACAGATCAAAATCGAGCGGCTGGATATACCGCGCTTTGAGGTTATTGAAGTACCAATCAGATAATGTCACTTGGTTTCGATCTACCATGCTTCCATCCGGAAGAGTTTCGTCTTGAAAGAGATAATCCTTGTAGAGGTACAGTCCCCGCTCGCGGCGTATGGTGGGCCGGTCCTCCTGGGTCCCGTCAATTAGGGCATGGTCTGTTCGAATGACTGTTCCATGGGTGGAACGGATCGCCTGCTTCATGTCTTTAATCATCTTTCCGCCTCCGTAGCTAACGCCCATTTCGCCAGCCAGTTGCCGCCACGAAAAGTGAATGGGGTTGGTTGGCACCGCACCGCTCCTGGCCATGATGGAAAGCAATGCAAAGTGAATGTTGCGACTGAGGATTCCTGGAAAGACATGATCAGTAATTCGAGAGACGCGATAGGAAAAATCGACAGTCGACTCCCCTGTCTCCGACTTAATCTTCCGCGTACCGGTGACCTCACGAAAATCGATACGATGGATATCTTTGGTCGACAACGCGAAGAAAGGAAACCTGAGGAAGTTGGTTTCAGCACGAACGATGGCTGGCGGTGTAACCGCAGAGCTGGATCGGGTTTCAGGTGCCGCGTTGGTCGTTACCGGCATGGATGAATTGTGTCACGGCAACCCTGACGGGTGCAAGCAAAGAAGCTTGACACGTGACTGACACGTGTCGTGGCATCCATGTCGTGATCAGGAATTGCTCAACATGTAAACACTGGCATGCGTGCCGTGCCGTTTCATGATCGTGACCTGACGATCTTTGACAGGTATGCCGTCACGTATGCCGTCATGTATGCCGGCGGCCACCTGACAGGCGTGACAGGTGAATTGCTGGACAAGTGTGACACGATTGTGTCAGACTGGTCAGGCGATTGTTGTATCCTTCCTTATCAAGCTATGTCATCCACCTTTGTCACCGTGTCACAAGCACAAGATTTGACCGGAAAAAGCGAGCGAACCATCCGGCGTTTTCTGACAGCCAACGTCAATGACCATCCAGAATACTGTGAGATGGAAACAAAGAGCGGAAGGAAAGTCTGGCTGATTAGCACAGAGTATCTTTCTGAACATTATCCGTTTCAAAACGCCGGTGACACTGACACCCTGACGTCACGTGACAGTGCCGGAAAAGATGCCACCGGCGGGCGCAATCTTCAAAAGGAATGGCAAGAATCCAAGAGAAACCTACCAGACAACTTAGAAAAATTGGATGGGGGAGTATCCAATGATTCTTCGAGTGACCATGACAAGCCGCATGACACGCCTGAGAGCCCTGACACGGCGGAACTCTGGAAACTTATTCACACCCAACAAGAGGAAATCAAAAGAAAGGACGAACAACTGGACCGCTACTTCACGGGCCAACAGGAAATGATGAAGACGCTCGGGCGGCTGATGGAACAGGACAATCTGCTCTTGGCCCGATCCCAGGAAGCGACCCTTGGCAACTCGGAAGCTATAGTCAAACCTGAACCTGCCAACGAAGTAGAAGTCGTAGAGGTTAAGAGAGAAAGAGTCGCGGCCAAAGCAAAGAAGGGGAGTGGCAGCGCAAAGAACAGCAACATGAAGTCAACCAAGAACACAAAAGCATCTAGGACCAAAGCGAAGACCAGCGACCAAACTCAAACGAATCGTTGGTGGGGTCTATTCCGCACTTAGACGCTGAACTCCGCGCCTAGTTGTTGCTAAAATGCGATCAAAAAATAGTTAATCGGAGAACGGATTGCGAATAAACGACATAGCTAAGGTTTGGCAAAAACCTCACCAAATGGCAAGCATGCTGAATGGCGAATTCAAGCTTTTTAAACCGGATGATATCGCGGCTGCAGGCGACATAATCGCCGGAGTCACTCAACAGGGAGGATGTTTGGTAGGGCTTTTCTCAAAAGTCTGCACTCCTCAAGGCTCTCCGCCAATGCTGTTAAGTTGCATTTTCTCTGCTATTCAAAGTTCAAGAATAGAAACAAAGGCACTTTCGCGTCTATTGCGCTCAGACTTGGATGCCACTGCAGAATCCAACGTCCGACATTTCTGTTGTTTGATCGCCCAACACCACCAAGAACAGATAAAGGCGGTTGCTAAACAGATTGTTGAGAACAAAGCCGAATTCCGCTTTGTTTTAGAAGACCTATTTCACGGCCTTTGCAATGGAGGTGAGCATGAATTCGTCCGGCAACTTGGAGAAAAATTAGTCTCAGTGCGAAATCCACTGCTCGTCGGCGCGGGAATAATTGGGCTCGCTCACGTGAACAAGGAATCTGAATGTGAAGAACTGATTTCAAATTCTTGCGAAGCTGCTTTGAGCGACTTCGGCTATTTGTTAGCTCGCGATGTTGCCAAAGCTGGACAAGTGTTGCAGCTTGAAAGTCCGACTCGGATGCTCTCGTTCTTCTGGGACTGTATTGGATTGTTGAATGTACAAGCTGTTGTCGAGAACTTGGAAACGCTGAGGCGTCTCATCTTCGCCCAAAAAAGGGAACCATGGATTTCAAATACACTTCGATGGTTGGTGCCAAGGTGCAGCGCCGAAGCCATTCAAATGGGAAATGCTGACGTTTCACTCAGCCAGCTTGTGCCAAGTGATCCTGAAGCTGTTACTGGAACTCTGACTGATTGGTGCTTGTCTCAATGTGATCCTGAGCAGGTCAAAACCGTTTCAAGCGTTTTTCATTTTTCGCTGAACGCCATGTCGCGTGAAATGGTTGAACGGTTGTTGACGAATTGGTTTGGAGCTGAAGCAATTCAATTGAACATTGCAGCCGCGAGCATTGCAGAGGCTAAGTATGGCCGACTTACCCGACATGGAGAACGAGATGACCGCCCTGTTTTACATTTTGGTCCCGAAAACGGATTAACGGATGACGTACGCCGATTGATAGGTTTAAGGATTCTCGGTTTCTTGGATTCGCCGGAACTCGCGCTAGATCTCTATCTTTCTTGTTACCACGGTGTGCCGAAATCAACAATTCGAGTTCGTATGATCGAAGAAGGACTGAAACACCTGCTCTTCGACTTTCCAGATTCAGTTGGAGATAAAATTCAAGGCGACGATTTTTCAAGTGTCCACCCGACGTGGATTGCTGATATAGCGGTTAGTGCTGTCAAGAAATCGAAAAAATATTTTTCGAAGCTTCGAAAGGTCAAGCGGACCAGTGTCGCGTCGGGGTTTCTTAGATTGCAAAGGAAGATCTATGACCAAATACAAGAAGTGATGGGGCATGCGTACGAAAAGGCTGGTAAGGACTCGATCGTGGGCATGGCGCATCAAGTAACTTTGTTGGAAGGCAAACGTGCCATTCTCTGGAATTCGTTTTCCCCTGAGGAATTGCATGAGCTTGCAAGGCATCGGACGCTCGCCTTGATTGAGCCGAAGCGACACGAAATTGAGTCAACATTTTCCAGAAGCAAGATACTTGTCCGCCCTCTTGAAGACTTCATTCGAACCATGGACTGGAAATTTGCTAGGAGAAGCGATGAAGATCCTTCTGCGTGATTACTTGGCAAGCCTAAAGGAAAGTAAGGAACTGGATGCCATTATTCCCGACTTACTGTGTGCGATGGGATGGCGAGTTTTTCTTTCCGCACAAATCGGAATTCGCCAGCATGGCGTAGATATTGGAGCAGTCTACGATGACACGGTTTACCTATTCGTTGTGAAGGCTGGCAACATCACACGAGGCGCTTGGAGTACTAACGAACAAGATCTACGCCCATCCCTTGTCGACATTTTGGACGTATTTATTCCAACATGCCTGCCTGCAGAGTTCAATGACAAGGCAATCAAAGTTGTTACATGCTGCGGCGGGGAAATACGTGGTGAAGTAGCTCAGAACTTAGCAGGATTTGAACATCAGCACCAATCCGAACGAGTTACGTTTGAACGATGGGAAGGCAGTCGCCTTGCTGCGTCTATTGAGGAACACCTGCTCAATGCCAACTTAATTCAAAACGACTTCCAGTCAGACTTGCGTCGATCGTTGGCGCTTATCTGCGAGGACGAATACGATTTACGTCACTTTCGAAAACTGATATCTGACATGAGCGAGTTGGCAGTTCGAAATGACTCACAAGACATTCGAAAATCGTTCGCTACGCATAGACTAATTGCGAGTCTAACTTCAACGTGGGCTATCAGCGAGAATCAGGCGCGCCACGCACTGGATATTGCCGAACTTTCGCTCCTATGCGGATGGCATCGAGTTGTTAGGAACCAACTTGCACTCGGAAATCATGATCGCCCACCGACCCAAGCCGATGTTCAGATTCAACACCTCGTTGAAGTGTTTCTTGCTGCGGGAAGAAACTATGTTTCTCAGGTAAGTGAATTCGCGGATATCGAAGACGGAGCGTCGGCCGGTCAGCACTTCTACGCAGTCCATTGCCTCAATGTATTCGATGTAATCGGTCGGCTGGCAGTAATTGGGCAGGTCGCCCTACACTGGCGGGTTGAAGACGAAACGCTTAGCGCGAACGTTAAGGAAGTTCTGAAATCACTGGTTTCGAACAATTGTTGCTCGGCAGTTCCGTCAATGAACAATCACATCGTTGACATCTCATTGGCAATTGATTTCCTAGTCCGTTGCGGTGAGCTTGAATTTTGTTCAGCTTGGCTCCGCAGAATCTGCAAAAACCTCTTTGACAGCTATCGTGTGAAGCGCTTTTTCCCAATCCAAGGTGACGACATATACGATCTTGCGCGAATTGAAGCTGGCGACAAGTCGCTCCGCGATCGTCAAATGAAATCGTCATCCCTCGTCACGATTGTTTTTGAGTGGTGCATTTCCCTCGGCGTTCGAGACGGCTGTCAAGTCCTAAGAGAAATACAAAGGCTCGATCATGCTCCAAACTTCCAGTTGTGGTTTCCAGATGGTGAGTTCGATGAGGTTGCTTACATCTCAGGCGGGATACACACTGGAATATGCTTGTCAACGATCACATTGCCGGAGGCACCGCAAACGAACATCTCACAGGCATATCGAC
>JBCCEO010000414.1:0-7186 GCA_039030255.1 Planctomycetota bacterium
AAAGAAAAGTTCCTTTTAGGTTTGTGCGAATGGTGCGATCAAAGTCAGCTTCTGCCAGCTCAATCAACGGCGCAAAAGTCTGAATAGCAGCATTGTTGACCAGGACTTTCAATTTGCCGCAAGCGGCGACTTCGGAAAAAAGTGCTTGAGTTTCTTCCGCTGAGCCAACGTCTGCGTCAAAGCTCCAGCCATTGCGACCCGTTTCTCGGACGAGGTTCAGCGTTTCCTGGGCACCGCTTTCGTCACGGTAGTGATCTACGAAAATGTCAAATCCTTGTTTGGCAAGTTCGACACAAATTGAACGCCCGATTCCTGAGCTCGCCCCGGTTACTAGGGCTAGTCCTTTGTTGTCAGTCATAGCAATAGTCAAGCATTTCTTCGGTTGGAGTCTTTCATCTTTCCTTGTCTTGGTATTCCCACAAGGAAGTTCGGTTCATTCTGCTCATTATTACGGCAAAGCTTTCTGAACCCAATATGCTTGAATCCAACATGCTTCATTAGAAGTTGAAGCCCGTTGATCTCTCTTCACGACAAGATACGAACAAAAATTGTGGATCTCGCAGAAGATTTGCTATATTCAAGCCAAGAATGCTCGCCGATGCGTTCGAGGCAAAATCGGCTGCCCCACTTTTCAATCACTTTTCTGGAGCAGAGCGATGGTACAACATCTCGGTTGGCGGCTGCGCGCCGTCCTTTCAATCGGCCTTTTTTGGGGTGGTTCGCTGACCCTGTTCCCGATCGACGATTCTTGTTTCGCGCAAGATCGACAGCCTCCTGCATTTCGTGCCGCTACAACGGTTCAGCAGCCTGTGTTTGGAATCGCGATAGACCCGGCAGGGGTGCTCAAGTCAGCGCAGTTCGCTGCACCGGGATCTCCCGTCAATCGCCGACACGCAATGGCCGCAAGATCTAAGCTGCCGCCAGACATAATTACACCAAGCAAACTTCGCAAGGTGAGTCTTCGACGGCTTGCCGCGGCGATTCAAGAAAAGTTGGATACTGGCGAAGATCCAGGCGATGCGATGTTGCATTTGGCCGGCTTGCTTCAAGTCAACTACGTGTTGGTTCTCGAAAAGGAAAACGACATTGTGCTGGCTGGTCCTGCCGAAGGATGGTTTCAGGATGATTCAGCCCGAGTTGTTGGACTTACAACTGGCTGGCCTACAGTCCTGCTCGCCGATTTACTCACGGCTATGTCAGTTTTTCATCCTAACAAACCGTCGAACACGTGGGTGGGCTGTAGCATTGAGCCCACTCAAGATTCGATGACGAAGCTGGTGAACTTTAACCGCAGCATTCCAGCAGCTGTCCCTCAGCGTCAGCAGATGCAAGTGGCGCAAAATGTTGTTCAAGGAACCCGCGAGGCGCTTGGGTTGGCCAATGTCTTAGTCTTCAATCTGCCATCTAAATCGCACATGGCTCAAGTCATGATTGAAGCCGATTACCGCATGAAGCTAATCGGGCTCGGTTTGGAGCCTCCGCCGATTGCAATGCAGACGTTCTTCAGCCGCCTTGATGTCGCGCCAAGATCCCAGGTGCAGCGTTGGTGGTTTCAACCTTCCAAGCACTCGGTTCGCATTGCCAAGGATAGTCGTAGTCTCGAGTTTGCGGGAGTAGACGTTCTGCTGTCAACAGAGGACTACGCAATTAACGCCAGCGGAAATCTGTACCATACTGGGAAAAAACCATCCGGGCCAGCAACGGCCTATGCAAAAATTTTCACCGACAAGTATCCAGAGATTGCGCAAGCGAGTCCTGTTTTCAAGCAGTTGCGGACTATGGTCGACTTGCTTGTGCTTGCCGCCCATACGCAGCAGCTTCAGGCGGCAGGTGAGTTGGACTTCGCCAAAACCTTGTATTGGGATCCGCCGAAAAGCTTGTTATCAGAACGAGCAGAGCCTAAAAGAGTGCCCTGTGTGGTCAACGCGAAGTGGACCGCCAATCGGCTCATTGCCGCAAGTGGAGGAGTTTCGATTGCCCCGGCAGAATTGCTTGATGCCGAACGTGTGTTGGCAGATGCACAAGAGCCGCTTCAAGAACAACAGTCCAAGCTGAATCAGGACTATGCGAAGCAAATGCACTGGTGGTGGGATTGAGGCAAAGTTACGGTTGCCGACTTGGGACTCTAGATTCTTGGACCTCGAAAGTCGCCGGGAAGTTGCGGCGACTGTCCGATCCGCTCGGTTTTATTTTTCAAGTAGCTTTAAAACGTTCAGCAGCAATTCGGTAGACTTGTCGAGTTCTGGTTTCTTGGCTGTGGTGAGGTCCCAGGCTTCCACCCAACGTTGCCTTTTCTTGGCGAACCCGAAGTCTGCAACGAGATGTTCTTCAAAGTCTGGCAAGTGAGCCGCGCCATAAAAGATGCCGATCTTCTTTCTTCCTGCAGCTATCTGCTTTTGCAACTCAATTAAGGCTGCTTCGTTACGATCCACGATCAAGAGTTGGTTCAGAGACTTTCCCATGGCTTGGTCCAAGCTGCCGCTTTGGGCAAACTGATTCGCGAGAATGCGTTTCATTTTGAGTGGATTTCCAAGCATGTCACTGAGTGAAACTTCCTCAGGATCAAAACCGAGTACTTCTTTCGCAGCTTCAGGGTTCTTCATCAGTTTATTTTGCTGCCGCATCATATCCGAGAAAGTATCCAACGCGATCGTAAATGCAGTGTCGCCACGTTCCTTCATCTTGTCCGCCATCTGGCTTGGCGTCATATCAGCTCGCACAAAGTGCTTCTTAGTGTAGTCGATCTTTTCGAGCTGAAACTCAAGCCCGAGCATGGAACGGGTGCCGTTCTGTAGCATTGACACTGGATTGAAACCGCCGGATTCCTTCGGGCCGCCGCGTGGAATCGTGGCTCCTTCTGGTGCAACAAGCTCATATAGCAGGACTTCGTAATCATCGAAAAGCTTATTGAGCTCTTCGTAGTAGCTGCCTTCCCCCACATGGACGGCTCCAATCAAGTCTACTGAAACCCCTTCGCCTTTCTTGCTGGTATAGGTCACAACTGCTGTGTCGAGCGTTTTCGGTTCACCCTTACGTTCCTTCAGCCGCAGGAACTTTGTTTTACCTTTGGCCGATTCGTTTGCCTTCTTGCGAGCAGCTTTCTTTGCGGCTTTCGTATTCTGCTTTTCAAGCTCCCCTTCTTCGCTCGGCACCTCCTTCTCAAGTGCGGCTTCACCGGCCGATTGCACCTCCGCCGCATTCTCTTGGCCAAGCAAATATCCGTTCGAAACCAGCAATGCAAGGGCGCAGAGGCTGCACATAAGTTTCTCTAGTTTCATCCTGCGTACTTCTTTCTTGATCAAAGGAAAGCTGGCTAGCTAAATATGTTCGCTTGTTCATTATTCCCGAACGAAGGAGAAATATTGGAGAATTTTCCCCATTTGTCGACAAAAACATCAGATCTATTCATCGCAAACCTAAATCTTTCGAAGCCTTGGCGCTGCTAGAATCAATCAAGTTCGATTGTTGATAAAGTGCACTGTGTCTCCTTGCTTAGGAAAAACGTATGGGTGGGATCGGATCTCGAAAATCGTGCTCAGTTTGCAAAGAAGAGCATTCGATCCAGTCGCAACAGACGAGGCAAATGTGCGGAGTTGAGTTTGTCTATTGCGCCGCATTTGGGATCACTTCCATTTTCGGTCTCTTGTCGTCCTTGCCGCTTGCCGCGGCTCAGGATGTATTGGACAGCCGAGCTACTACGGATGCAGTCCGTCTACAGCGTTACAAGCTGATTGCGAATCTATCTGCGGCTCCGGAGCAGATCAGCACTCGGACCCTTGAGCGTTCCAGCCGCAAGTTTATCGAATACTTGAACTCGGAAGATCCGATCTTGGCTGTTCAAGTGCTCCGCCTGCTAGCGGCTGTAGATTCCACTGGTCTTAAAGTGCCTAGTAAGTTAGGCGAGGCGGTGCTGCCCTTTCTAGATCATTCCGATCATTCCACCCGGTCCTTCGCCATCGCTGCCCTTGTTCCACTGGTGCAAGCCGGGTTCGCATTGCCACTTGAGAATTTCAGTGTTCAGAGTGGTCGCATGCGCAGCGGCAAAGTTCAAGTGCTCGCTAAGACAAATAAACTCACCGACCAGCAGGTAGTTGAGTTTGTGCAGGACGAAGATCCCCGGGTGCGCTCCGCCTTAGCCTTGGTGACTCCGAAAAGCAAAAAGGCCCTCGAGGCCAAGCTTCAGTTGCTGCAAGATTCCGAATTGGCTGTTCGGGTTCAGGTATTTCGGAAGCTCGTTCTAACGACGCCCGATGAATACGCCCCTGCCACAGTTGCAGCCTTGAAGGAAGCTTTGTTGGATCCTGGCAATGATCGGCACGCGGTGAAGTCACTTGGGCAATTTGGAACGCTGGCCCAAAGTGCGATTCTGGATATCGTCGATACCTGCCGTTGGCAAGAAATCGAGCAAGGCATATCGCCCCTTGTCAATACACCGACGTTGGACTCTCTGCGGCAGATCGGTCCACCAATCGCGGCCGATCTTGAAAAACTGAAAGAATATATTTGTGGTGAGGACGCGGTCAAAATTACCTGTGCATTGCAAATCATGCTCGCAAGCGAAATCGAGTATCCAAGTCTTGCCGATGATGTTCTCAAGAGCATGACTCGTGTGAACAAAAGCTTGCCTATAATGCAAAAGCTCGCGCGACAGCTGCATTGGGAGAGAACACAGGATGTAAAGCAATTGGTCGCTTTGCGAAAGGGTCTCGATGGCGTTGAAGATTTTGCAACGAGATTACCCGAGCAGCAAATAAGCTCGATGGTGAATCTTCTTTTTGCTTCGGCTCAAGAGCCCGCATGGAAGTACGGCTTGGAGTTAGCGTTGTATTGCGAGTCGCTCGACGCCAAATGGGAGCAATCCTTGCGAGAGAGAATGTTTGATTCCGATTCAACGGATCGAGCATTGGCATCTGCTTGGTCCAAGAGCCTAAACGAAGAATCTGCTCGCGAGTTTCTAATTGCGGAGCATCGCGCCGGACGTTTCAACAATATAGACTTGAGTGCTGCAGTGCTAAGGTTGCAATTGGTCGGATCCGAAATCGAAGACTATCTGGTTGCTCAACTCGACGATGCCACCGAAACGATTTCGCCGTATCAGAATCCATTGGTTGCAGTTGCGCAGGCACTGTACGAAATCGCAGAGGACAAACAGGATGCATTCCAGTTGATTATGGACAATGCGAATGTAGATGAAGCGTGGATGCTGAGCAAACTTGCACGTAGAGTGACAGACAAGAGCGTCTTTCATGCTTCTGCCATTCTCTTGATGCGATCTAAGGATGTTTCAAAACGAATGGCTGCAATCAGTTTGCTTGGATCATTGGGACCCGCCGCAAAACCACAACTTGCCGTCGTCGAAGAAGAATTGTTTCGGCTTCAAAAGGACGCTGTGCATACGAATGAGAGTTGGGCCAACGAGGTTGTGGCGGTTGCCCTATACAGAATAAGCGGCAAGCGTGAATTTCTTGATTGGGCCATTGAACATACAGGACGACTCGAGGGCTTTGAGGATTGGAGTTTGGATCGAAATTTAAACTCCCTTAAAGCGCAATTGATAAGAGCCGCTGATGCGGCAAGTCTCTTCGTGGAACTTATTGACGAGCAACTGGATTCGCCGCCCGCAGGTGGAGCAGCGTATGGCTACTATATGCAACTTGAGTGGATAAGACTTGCGATACAGTCCGGTGATCCTGATCTGCGAAAGCGAGTCGAAAAAATTGCTTCTGGTCGCGATCGCTACCTTGGGCGTCTGGTTCAAAAGGAACTTGAGGCTGACGCAAAGCCGAGGGGTAAGCTTTGATGCACTTTTTACTTGGAAAAAATGCAAGCCTCTCGCTGGCTTTGTTTGCTTGTTTCTGGCTGCCAGTTTGTGCTCTTGCGCAATCGTCAAGCGGAACGTCGATAGGCACATCTGATGATACGCCGCTATTCTCAGATGCTCCGGCGTCATTGCGGAAGTTTCATGGTCGAAGCTCTCTCGCTCTTTCCGTGCTGTCTACCGATTTGGATCACTGGGCGTGGGAAAACTCCTACGAGCGGCAGCTAGGCGACGCACGTTCGATTCGTCGAGATTACGATCCTAAAGCGGTCTTCGTCACTTGGGAGCCAATCGAGTTAGATCTGCTCAACGGCGTGGCGATGCTCAAAGGCAAGTTGCGCCAGCGCTCCAAGACGCCAGAAGCTGGGACGCCAAAGGCAAACAAGCTTTCATTGGATCAAGGAATCTCCGTGGTGATCGACTACCAGGAGGTGAACGGTGAAGATGCGATCGAAGCGATGGATCTGAAAAAGAATCCGCTGTTGCTCACGAAAGGCCAGTCTTATTGTTGGCGGGGGCTGACGGAGCGAGGAGATTTCGAAGCCAAGTTCTTGCTCGGAAAGCAATTGCTTCAGGCAGAGCGTCCTTACAAAGTTCGCATAGGTCTTGCCATGGCAACGCATCGCCGGCCCCATAACAGTTCCGTGCCCGATACATTTCCCGAAACGGTTACTTGGACTTCGCGCGACAAGTTGTTGGATGGGTCCGTTCACATCGGCACCATTCCAGCTGGTTATTGTTTGGACGCAGTCATGCAGCAAATGCATGACGCTTGCAAGCAAAAATATCAGGCGGAGACTCTTCTAAAGGCAGTCAACACGTTACAAACGCTCGGCAAAAGTGAAGTTTTAGCGAAGGTCGATAAGTACCACGAGCTGTACAACCGGACGCGGGAATTGGAAGAGATTCCGCCAGGACTGTTCTATATGTTGAAGCTTTTGTTTGAACCTTTGGAATCAGGTAAGAGAATCCAAGTCAATTACTTGAGTCGCGTACCTCGTGAAGCTAAGTACCTATGCCCATTGGATCCCTTGCTGGTCATCAATGACTTCCCATTCTTGTATCCCGCGCCTCAAGAGACCTCGGTTGGATCTCACCGCAAGCAATGGAATCACCTGATCCAAGAGATTCGTGAAGAATATGTGCTTAGAGATGCACCCTATGTTCCGAAAGGAGAGCCCTCGGAGTTCATTCCTCAGTTGCAATATTCTCAGGTCATGCAGTGCTTGGAGGAACAAGAACGCGAGCGTGTCTTGCGGGATTTCGATCGTCAAGCGCTTCGAATGAGAACTTTGTCGACAAAGCTTTCGAACGCGGAGTAAAAGTGGTTGGATCGGAGGAAGCAAGTCTTTCGAGAAGCTCGCATAA
>JBCCEO010000415.1:0-7170 GCA_039030255.1 Planctomycetota bacterium
GCTTCGAAGATACGCTCCGAAACCTGTTCTTCATTTAAGCCGAATCCGATCGCGAAATAACGCAGCATTTCACGCGGGGTCAACCACTGATAGAGTCCTGCACTTGCAGAAACCAGACCGATAAGGCGTTTCATACGAAGCGGATCCACGGAAACGCTAGAATCCAGGATCGTCGCATCACCGCTAGTTGGCTCAAGCAGGCCAAGGATCATTCTTAGAGTCGTTGTCTTGCCCGCCCCATTCGGCCCAAGCAAACCGTAAACTTCGCCTCTTCCGACCTTGAAGGATAAGCGATCTACTGCAACCACTTCACCGTCGTATGTTTTAGTAATTTCGCTCAGCTCGATCATGCGAATTCTCTTGAAAGAATAATGATGGTCGTCTTTCGCTCCGCGACAGCTAGCTGGTTTTTGATGCGGAGCAAAAGTCGATCAAGAGTGAAACTCTGGTCACCTTGCAATCGGTACTGATCTTAACGACAAATGGTTCGCAGTTGCACAATCGTTGCATTTGGAGTGAGTTATTTTCTTGCAACTGTCTCTAGAGGAGGGATATTTGTCGTCGAGGCCGGAATGGCAAAGTTGCTCAGTATTTTCCAGATGAAGGGCAAGACGTTCGGGCCGAAGCGATCTATGATGAAGAGGTAGCTAGGAATCTTTCAGAAGGGCTTTCGCCATGCCAACGTATGAATACGAAACGATACCCGAAAAGGACGGACAGGAGCCGCAGCTATTTGAAGTGGTCCAAAGGATGACCGACGAACCGTTGACAGAGCACCCTGAAACCGGCGAGCCCGTACGTCGAGTTATTTCTGGCGGCATTTCACTGCCGGTTTCGTCCAAGGGTGGCGACGACTGCTGCAACAGTGGTTGCTCCTGCGGTTAGATTCGCGCGATCGCGAATAAAATCACCGAGAAGACTCGATCTGCGCGTATGCTTTGTGCTGGTGAATCGACTCGAAATTCTCCGACGAACAGCGATACCATTTGATGCGGTCATCTTCTTTGAGAATGACAGCCATATCGCGAACGATATCCTCTACGAACTTCGGGTTGTCGTAGGCCGCTTCGGTAACACTCTTTTCGTCTTCTCTCTTCAGTGTCGGAAAGACAGGGCAGGATGCCGCTTTCTCAAGCATGCTAAAAAGTTCGTCCACGCCAACTTCGCAGCCTGAAGCAAACTCGACCGTTGCCTTCAACTCACAACGCTGATTGTGAGCACCATAGGCTGAAATCTCTTTCGAGCACGGGCAAAGACTAGTTGCAGGGCCAGCTATTGTTGTACGAATTTTGTTTTCTTCACCCAACGCAATTTCAATGCAAACGTCGAGCTGAAGCATTCCCTGCTGGCCAGTCACAGGAGCCGCACGATGAACAATGAAGGGAAATCGAAGCGTGCCACAAACCTGGGATGCACCTAGCCGTTCTTGCATCCGCCCAAACAACTCTTTCAAAGTCGAGTAGTTCAGTGGTTGATCGTGTTCGAGCAAAACCTGCACAAAACGGGACATATGCGTCCCCTTCTGATCTGCGGGCAAAGCAACGAACATATCAACCGAGCCAATCGTGCTCTGCGCTTCAGCAGTGCTGTCGGACGTGGGAGCAAATCGGAAGGACCAAGGAACCTTGGTTACACCAACCTGATTGATTGGCATATTTCGTGCGTCTGCATAAGACTGCACGTCAGGGAGAGTTTGCATCAAAGTGCTCAAATAGATAGCCAGCCTAGGAGTCGAATATCGTCCATCCAGAAGGTCGACTCAGTCTGCTGACTTGGTTGGGCAACAGCCGCAACGACAAGAAAACCGACGATTGATCAAGTGAGCGCAAACTAGCAAGATTCCACCCAAAGGTGTCACGAACGGAACGAGCCCTGCCATCACTGGACTATCGTCCGCAGAATCAACCAGCTGAGGATTGCTGCCATTATCATTTGCTTCTTCGACTTTGCATAGCTCACAGTCGCAAACAGTCCTTGCGGCCTCAGAAGAAGATTCTGAACCAACCATAGCCGTCTCTTCGGATGGGGCACAGCACGCGCAAGTGTGTTCCAATGCAAAAGCAGCCACGCCAATGCAGGATAGTCCAGCCAAGGCAACGCCAGCTGGCAACCAACGTTTGTGCCGTCGCCATCCTGGAATAAAGGAAGCCAAAGCCAAAAGCGTACAAACTACGACCATGACCTTGTGAAACGCCTCGTCAGCCAGAAAACTGAGGCCGAACATCGGCAGAAATGCGATGACGAATGGCATCGCCGCACAGTGAATGGCGCAAGCGATCGAAGCAAGAATGCCAAACCAGTCAGGTAATATAGATCCAGATGCTGCCTTTTCTGGGGCGGCACTCGCTGGAGCGATTTCATCTATGACGACTAAGCTCGACAAGGTGTCATTCCTGGGGCTAATTTCTATGCTTCTGAGATCCTGGGATTTCCCAGCAATTGCAAATCGATCACCAGTCAGATCTTTCTTCAGTGGACCTAGCAATTTAATGCAAATCGATTGCATTTGCAACCGTCTCTGAGTCGGGCGCAAAAAAGGTGAGTAAGGGCGTTTCCGACCGAATGGACCGAGGTCTCTAGGGTTAGTCAAATCGCAATGCTATACTTCCCGGTAAGGTTTTCCCTTTCGATTCCCGTCTGCTGCCTAGCTTTCCACTCGGCTCGGGTTACCGTACAGGTGCGGTGCGAATATGTCAGAATCTGCAGTCGAACAAAGTAAGCTTGTGATCCGCGAAGCGGGTTTGAGAGCCACTCCTGCGCGGGTGGCAACACTAGAGCTGCTGCAAGAATCTTCGTCGCCACTTACCCACGCTGAAGTCGCTGAGCATCTCTCCAAGGCCGGAGTCGACAAAGCGACCGCTTTTCGAGCACTGAACGATATGACGGAAGCAGGCCTGCTCCGCCGAACTGAGCTCGGAGATCGGGTTTGGCGTTTTGAGCTCATTGGCGAAGGCGAGGACGAGCATTTGGGGCATCCGCATTTTGTTTGTATCGAATGCGGACAAGTGTCCTGCTTAGGCGATATAAAGCTCACCAAGAAAAGCCTCTCGACGAGTGCACAGATCGGCAGGGTCACCGAGATCCTCCTCCGCGGTCAATGCGCGGATTGCCTGTAGCCGTCAGCAAAACGCGCACGGATTTAACTTCTTGTCAGGGCCGGCAGCAGGTTCGTCCAACTGCATTTCTATCGACTAGGCCACAGATGAAACACGGATCAAACACAGATGGAAGGCGAAGGCAAAGCTATTCACTGGCAATTGCTGCAGCAGCGTTCTTACCAGCTTTGGCCTTAGTCGCGGTAATTTCGCCTCGCCTAGCCCAGCAATCCAACGAGTGGATGGTCGCGCTCGGTTTTATCATTTGCTATTCAGTGCTGGGCTATGTCGCGCATCGGATTGAGAAAGCCATTCGGGGCAATCACGGCGCTGAGAATGAGTGACGCATACAAGCTGGTCCTTCACGACTCTTAGGGGCTGCATCAATCTCGGTAGAGGGCAGGGTCACGAGTCCGGTAGTGTGCTGCAACCAGGACTTGCCAACTAAAATCCCAGCTTCGACCGCTCCTTTGCAACAGACCATCGCTCCAAGGAAAACGCAGAGTCGGAAAGACGCTGAGACGCGGCGAGAGATTCTCGTGCGACTCTCCGTCTCTCGCGGCTCAGCGTTTTGGCTCTTTACACCCGCCTTTTCTCCGCGGCCCCGCGCCTCCGCGTGATTTTCTTGCTGGGAGAAGAGCCTAATAGCTAAAGCATGCGGTACCTGCGTCGAAGCAGCCACTCGGATGTGATGAGAAGTACAAAAGCAAGCGCGATCCACCAGCTATTCCAGAGTGGTATCGGCGGGAGTGTGCCAAGGCGGTTGCGGCTTCCGAGCGGCAATTCCTGCAACATCTTCTCAAACTCGTGTGGCCGATAAGATTTTCCGCGAGAAACCCTTGCTAGGGATTGCATCGCAGTGATGTCGGCTCGAAGGTCATATTGCTCGCCGGGAGGCTCTGATACGGTGAATTCCACGGAAGGCGGCGGATCTGTGTTTGGCTGAACGAGCAAAGCAGTGTATTGGCCCGCGGGCAGCTGTGGAACTTGCGCTGTGTATCGTCGATTGTCTCGTACCGATTGGCTCAGCCGGATGGTTTGCTGTAGTTGTTTCTCGTTAGTCAAGCTGACTCGCGCGCTGCTTGGCAAGTCTTCGATCGATGTCGAGCTGCCAACCAAGGCGGTAACCTGCAGTGGTTGACCGGTCTGAATCTGCTGCGGTTCAATCGATAGCTTTGAGGCTTCTTCTTGTTGCCGCAATTTGCCGCGGCTGGCCCAGCGCAATAGTTGCCCCCAGTATCGTTGGTGATACGTGTCGTTTCCTTGAAAGCTGGTCCAGCGAAAAGTCTCATCGGTAAGCTGTAAAACGGAGCGGCCAGAACCTGCAAATTGCGAAACAAGAAGTGGCCTGTTCTCGCCGCCGTCGGCAAGATTGATGGCTTGGGCCAAGACTTGTGCCGCTGGCTTGAGGCCCTCAATGAAGGCGAGGTTTTGCACCGGCGGGAGTTGGTTCCATGTTTCCTGCGTGGTAGCTTCACTCGCATCAAGCAGAAGGGGAAGTGCCGATTCTCCAATAGGTGTAGGCTGCCAGCGCCAAGAAACGAGCTCACGCGGCACAGCGTTTCGACTGACAACAGAATTGGATCCTGAATTGTCAGTCCGAATCGGAAGCAAGTCGCCCAGTGGCCATCCCTGGAGTTGTCTTTGCGCTGAATCTTGGCCCCATAGGAAAAGACAGCCCGCGCCCTGCTGCGTTACGGTGTCATAGATAATCTGTTGAGCGCGTCGACTAACGAGACCCGGGTCAAAGCTTCCAAACACAAACACATCGACTTGCTCGAGTCGTTCGCGGTTGCTTGGGACAAGGCGGATCGCGGATGGATCTTGACTGACGTATTCCGCATCGGACTCTTGCAGGATACTCACCAGTTCAAAGGCCTTGGTGCCTTCATCTCCGACTTGTTGGCTTCGTTCCAAGAAATGCTTTAAAAAGCGAAATTCATAAGTCGGCTGTCCTTGGACCAGCATAACTCGGATGGTTTTGTTTTGAACCGTTAAGTCCGCTTCCAATCGGTTGTTGCCCAGGTCTGTCTCACCAGGTAGCGGTCTGGCTTCTACTGCAAGCCGCATCTTTCCCGATCGCTTGGGCACAAAGTCGAGTTTGATGTTTCGTTGCGGCTGACTTGGGTCCAGGGTAAGTGTCTTTTCGTCCAGCACTTCGCCCGAGCCGAGGTCGATGAGAGCGATGCGGCTATCACCCTTCACGTAATTGATCGCGACCGCGCTGAGCTCCACGGTGACTCGATCGCCCAAGTATGCATTCGGCTCTACTCGTAGATCGCTGAGCCGGAGGTCCGGTAGCGCAAAGTCGCGACCGACAGAAAGCGTGTAGACGGGAATGGCGGCCGAACGAGCGGCTTTGGCTGCTTCTTCAAGGTCCACGCCGGCCGTATTGATTCCATCACTCAGGAATAGCACGATCGCGCTTTCGCCAGCCCGGTGATCAATCAGCTTGATAAGGTTTTCACCTAGTCTGCTAGTTTCTCCTGTCGCTTGCCAGGGAGTGGCGCTATCTCGCAGGAATCCCGATGACAGAGTTTCCCAGCGATCCGAGACGGAAAACCACTGAATCGCGTACTGTTCGGTTAGCCTTTGTTTGCTGCTTTCGTTCAGACTGGCGAATCCATTCTCAATCGTCGCAAGTCGTGTACGTACCCTGTCGTCTGAGCCAAGTGCATCACTGGTATCCATACTGGCAGAGGTATCGACAACAATTGCCAGAGTCGGTCGATCGGTTTCATAGCGATACCAGTACCAACCGGTTAGCATCCATAGAGTCAGAAACAGCAATGCGAACCGAATCGCTACTAACAGCCCTCGCTCGGGTATTTTGGCAGTCCCACGTTCTTTGGCATAAATGAATAGCGCGAAAGTGAATGCCAAAACGGAGAAGAGAATCCAGCCCCAAGTTGGAAGTGACCAACTGGATTCTACGGCCGATTGTACTAAGGTTTCGGTAGGAGGCATCAACCAATCCTCCGTCCGAAGTGCCAAGCAATAAAGCTCTCCACCAAGAGCAATACTAAGACGGCAATGAGTAGCCCTTGAATCAAATGGTTCGAGGCTTTCATTGGCGGTTCGCCGGGAGGTTGACTCGCGCTACTTTCAATAGGCTGTGTAGATGGCAGTTTGGGTAGCGAAATGGATGCAAACTGGGAGGTGATGGGTTCGAGGTTGATGCTATAAGGAATCAGTCGATCGCCCTGCATGTGCTTGGCTTTTACTTGGTATATCCCAGATGTCTGAGTCTGGTAATAGAACCAACCGTATCCTCCATCCCCAAGACTTTCCGTGGTCAGCTGTTTGCTCTCACCGTTTGGCAACGTGACTTCTGCGGTGGAAGGAGTTGTGCTGCTTACTTGTCCGCCAAGCACATCGCCACATGTAAGATTTTGATCTTCCAGCTGTGAGTCGAGCAAGGACTGCATCAGTCCTTGCATCAATGGAACAAAACTTGGCCATGTTGCCATCGCGTTCCAGGGCGATTCTGCGCTCGCACCATTCGTTTTGGGTGCAGAGAGAAGGCAAGCGACCCAGCCATTGCCCGATTGAAAACGCGTGACCAGGGGACCGGAGTCCACCAAGCCAATATCGCGCTTTAGCCCAGGTTGCTCATCCTGGATGAGCCAGTGACGGAAAATAGGAGTGGTGAGCAAACCCGAGTCCGGAAAGCCTTGAAATGGCTTGGCGATGGAACTTTGGTATTCAAGTGGGTCAATATCCCACAGCTTTTCAGCCGATGCTTGCACAAGCCGAAACCCAAGTAGGGATTCAGGTTCCAGGCTATTCCACATCGCCGAAGTCGTCGCAGGGCCAAGTCCGATGATCAGGTTACCACCGCGCTGAACGAATGATTGCAACTGCGCGAAAACCGGACGATCCAAGTAGCCTAAGTCATTGCAGACAATCACTTCCCATTCCTTCAGATCCGATGCCAGCAGATCAATGGGCGATAGGACGGAAACATCGGCTCTCGTAGCCTCCTCCAGCAAGTCTCCTGCCGATAAAGCTAGGCGAATCATGCGAGTCTCGTCCTCCCGGCTTTCGACAAACAGGATGCGACGACTATCGCGAA
>JBCCEO010000416.1:0-7169 GCA_039030255.1 Planctomycetota bacterium
AGTCAATCCACTGCACCATTCGCGCACAGGACTTGGCTTGTGAGGAGGATTTGCGGCAATGTTTGACCCATGATGTTGGCCTTCGACTTTCCGGAAACCGATATAAGTTGTGAAGCAAGATTCCTGACGACGCAACCGGCCCAAGCTCTGACGATGCTCAATAGCGACTGGATGCAGATGCAGGCTCGTAACCTGTTTGCAAGAATCAAACTTGAAGTCGGCGACGATTTGGCCGCTCAGACTCGCCGAGCACTAGAACTTTGTATCAGCCGTGAGCCCCTTGATGAGGACGTTGATGAACTGATGGCCCTCACCAATCGTCTGGTCAACGAACACAATTTGGAGCAAAGCAAAGCGCGAGAAGCGATGTGCTTGGTCGCCCTTAATTTGAACCAGTTTTTATATTTAGACTAAGTGAAGCAGGATAGGCTTCCAGCCTGTCTTTAGAATCCAAAAACCGAAAAAGATTCTGAACAACTATGAGCAACAAAAAGCAAAACCGAGACTTTTGCGGACGCGTTCGACGCGAGTTTCTTTGGCAAACAGGTGCTGGCTTTGGAGCCGTGGCTCTTTCGTCACTACTGGAAGCCGACGGATTCTTTGGCTCCAAAGCGATGGGGGACGACAATCTTTCGAGCGCCAATCCCTTGGCGGTCAAACCTCCGCATTTTGCTCCGAAGGCCAAGAGCGTAATTTTCTTGTTTATGTACGGCGGCCCGAGCCACATCGACACCTTCGATGAAAAGCCGGATATGAATGGGAAGGACGGTCAAACGATCACAGTGAAGACTTTCGGTCGTGGCGGGCACCGCAACCAAGGCCGGATCGTAGAACCGAGATGGAAGTTCAAGAAGTACGGCGAGTGCGGCAAATCCGTGAGTGATCTTTTTCCGAACCTGGGTACCTGCGTCGACGACATCGCCTTTCTGCACTCCATGACCGCCGATTCACCGATTCACGGATCCGCAATGTTAATGATGAACTCCGGTAAAATCCTTAGCGGTTCTCCCGCTCTGGGTTCTTGGGTGAATTACGGTCTCGGTACAGTCAATCAAAACTTGCCGGGTTTTGTCGTGATGCTTGATCCCACGGGCGGCCCAATCAGTGGCGCCAAAAATTGGTCCAGCGGTTACATGCCGGCCACTTACGCAGGCACAGTACTGCGCAGTAAGGGCACACCTATCTTGGATCTCACCCCGCCTGAGGGAACTTCGCGCGAAGTCCAACGAACGATGCTGGATACCTTGGGCGAAATCAACGGCCGGCACCTTTCTTCCAACGCGGAAAACGCGGATCTTGCAGCCCGCATCTCTAGCTATGAGCTGGCTTACAAAATGCAAGAGCACGCACCGGAAGCAACGGATTTGAGCGATGAAGATGAGGAGACTACCAAGCTGTACGGTTTGGATAACCCGAAAACGGAAGATTTTGCCCGCCGCTGTATGATCGCCCGGCGATTGGTAGAACGTGGCGTTCGCTGTATCCAGCTTTACAGTGGTGGCAACCACAATGATGCGAACTGGGATGCCCACGGCGATCTTGAAAAGAACCATAACAAACACGCGGGTGCAACCGATCAACCCATCGCGGCTCTTTTGAAGGATTTGAAGCGACGCGGCATGCTCGATTCTACGCTTGTCGTCTGGGGCGGTGAATTCGGCCGTCAGCCAACGGCCGAGTATGCCAAGGGGACTGGACGCGACCACAATTCCTATGGCTTTACAATGTGGATGGCAGGCGGCGGAATCAAGGGTGGAGTAAGCGTTGGTTCGACAGACGAACTTGGCTCAACCGCAGTTGAGAAACCACTTCACGTAAAGAACTTGCACGCGACAATCCTCAACCAGCTTGGGCTCGACCCCAACCGATTGAGCTACTTTTATAGCGGTCTGGATCAGAAACTCGTCGGCGTTGAGCACGTCGATCCAATTCAAGACGTAATTGCCTAGCGGAAGGTGCTTCATTCCTGACTCTCAGTTCACGTTGTTCGGGCATGTCCTAATCTGCTTGCTTATCGTCCTAGTCGGTCTTGTTAAGTGGCTTCAACGTAGGGCGAGATTCTCTCTTCATGGTCTCGTCCTGCTCATGACGCTTTGTGCGATTCTTTTGGGAGCATTGACCAGCTTTCGATAAACGAAGATCGCTCGTTAACTTTGCTCTGCGCCATTAATTCTTTCGATAAGGTCGTCGCGATTGAAAATGCGGCTTTCGTTCTCGCGATGTCCTACGCGCGGTGAAGATTCATGCCTGCGCTGAATTCTGGTATCTCTACTCGAATGAAGTTGAGCCCGTGCAATTGGTCGAGGTCGCGGCTCTGAAACGAAAAAAACGGGCGTCAAAATTGCTGATGACTCCAATCCTCTTGAATTCCTATACTCCGCGAACGATTCATCCATTCGCGGAGAAATAGAATGCAGACTCATGCTAGCAAAGAGCCGTTGTCTCCTACCCAGGCACCCCAGCCGACAGCACTTTCATCATCCTGGCAGCTGCTAGTAGCGGCCTGCTTTTGCACTTGTCTTGCTACTGCGGCAGGCTTTTGGCTTGGTACGACTGGCAATAACTTGGAAGGAATCCCACCTGCACTCGCCGCTTCGGCTTCTTCTTCAGAAACGATGGCAATTGCGACGGGCCCAATTAGTGATGACGCAGAAGGAATCTTCTTCTTGGACTTTGTGACTGGTGACCTTCAGTGCTGGGTCTACTATCCGCGGCAGGGCACTTTTGGAGCGAAGTTTGGAGCCAACATCGGCGCCCAGTTCGGACCGCCTGGCAAGAACTCCAAAATGATGATGGTTACTGGGGCTGCTAAGCCGGGTGTTGGGGCTGGCGGTTCACGACCAGGAGCTTCACTCGTCTATGTGGCAGATGGGACCAAGGGGATTTTCGCCGCCTACGCAGTTCCCTGGAATAAGGGTGCAGAATCCGGCGGACGACCGCAAGCAGGTCAATTGGTGTACGCCGGCGGGGGGCCGATTCGCAACTTCAACGTCCCCAATGGTGGCAATCAGAACCCCGCCGCGCCGGCGAATCCCGCCAACAACCCGTAGACATTTGCCTGATTTATATTCTCCAATCGCTATTCTTGCCTGAATTCGAGGATGGGTCTTTCAGAATCCTCAACAGGAATGCTTGCCTATTGTGGAGAGCATAGCTAGAGTAAACATACCTTAGGGATTTGCGGCCGCTTGCAGCCTGTACTGCTAAAGAGCCACCGGCGTCGAACCAAGTTTTCACGAAACTGAAGTTTTCCGCCAGTCATCAAGCGAACACAGCCGCTAATCCACCTGGTTTAGCGGCTTTTTTTGTGCCCGTTTTGGACGGTACAACTCGACATCAATTCAGCACATTCATTGTTCGATCATTAACATGAGCACTCAAGCTACGATGCAACCTTCCGATCAAGATCCAGATTCCTCCAGCAACTCGGAAGAAAGAGGAAAGAAATCCCTGGATGTAAGCAAGAAGGGATTCTCCACAATTAGCGTTCATGGTGGCGAAGGGCGCAGCAAGCCCTGCGACGCAATTACCGATTCGATAGTGTGTAGTTCGACCTACACTTTTGAAGACTCCCAATCGATCATTGATTTCATCGAGAATGACGAAAAGCGTGAGGAGTACGGACGATACGGAAACCCCAATGAAAAGGTCGTCGAAGCCAAGCTGGCAGCCTTAGATGGCGGCGAACACTCGATCGTCTATTCAAGCGGAATGGCGGCGATCGTTGGGCTTTTCATGACAAAGCTCAGCGCGGGCGACGAAATTGTGTTTTTTGACCAATGTTACCACCGCAGTCGCGAGTTCTGCTACAAGCACTTGTCGCGCTACGGGGTAGTGACGCATCAAGTGCCCACGGGCGACATTGATGCCATGGATGCCGCAATCAATGATCGGACAAAACTGCTTGTCAGCGAATCGCCCACAAATCCACAATTAACCTGTGTCGACTTAGAGCAATTCGTTGCGCTTGCGAAGGAACGTGAAGTTGAAACTCTGATTGATGCGACTTTGGCGACACCCTTCAATGTCAAGCCACTTGACTTTGGTGTCGACTACGTACTTCACTCGGCAACAAAGTATCTTGGAGGCCACAACGACTTGTTGGCAGGTTGCCTTACAGGCTCTGCGGATAAACTGGAGGAAGTCCGAAAGCTCCGCGGAATCATGGGCGGTGTGAATTCTCCGCATAACTTGTATTTGCTTCAGCGTGGTTTGAAGACGTTCGAGTTGCGCATGCAGCGGCACAATGAAAACGGGCAAGCTCTGGCCGAGTTTCTTCATGATCATCCGAGGGTAGAGCACGTCTTTTATCCTGGACTGAAATCCCATCCGACTCATGCAACAGCCGCACGTAACATGTCGGGCTTCGGCGGTCTTGTCACGTTCTTGCTCAAAGGCGCCGATTGGAGAGAAACTGCCGCAGTTGTCGACAAAGTTGAAATCGCAAAAATTGGTCCCAGCTTGGGCGGTGTAGAAACGCTGATCGAACAACCCCTGCTGATGAGCTATTACCAAGAGACTCCTGAGAATCGAAAGAAATTTGGAATTCCAGACAACATGATTCGATTGGCTTGCGGTATCGAAAACACGGACGATTTGATTCGTGATTTAAAACAGGCTCTGGAAAAGTAATCAAAGGACTCTCTCTTGAAGTTTCGAACTCGGGCCATCCACGTTGGAAATCCTCCGGATCCGCGTACTGGGGCGGTTGTGCAGCCCATCCACACCGCCAGTACTTACGTACAACCAGGCGCGGGTGAATGGGGTGAGTACGACTATTCGCGAAGTGGGAATCCAACGCGAACCGCCGTTCAGGAAACTATCGCATCACTCGAAGGCGGCATCGGCTCGCTTTGTTTTTCGTCCGGCATGGCGGCAACCCATTGCGCCACAATGCTCCTGAGTGCTGGAGACCATCTGCTCGCCGGTATGGATATTTATGGCGGAAGCTACCGCTTGTTTCACCAAGTTTGCAACACGGCCGGCATTGAGATCACATTGATCGATTTGAGCGATCCCTGCTCGATAGCTGAGAATTGCAAATCGAATACAAAAATGCTCTGGCTTGAAGGAATTGGTAACCCGCGCATCACCGTTCCGGACTTGCCGGAATTGGTACGCACGGCCCACAAGAAGAATCTGCTTGTTGGAGTGGACAACACCTTTGCGACACCTTCGCTCATGCGTCCCATCGAATTCGGCGCCGACATCGTTATGCACTCGGCTACAAAGTACTTAGCCGGGCACAGTGATTGCCTTGCCGGAGTGCTCATTGCACGGGAACAAGACGTGCTGGATCGACTATATTTCATTCAAAACGCAACCGGCGCAGTACTTTCTCCATTTGATTCGTTCTTGCTTGGACGCGGGCTAAAGACACTTGATTTGCGAATTCGCGAACAGTCCAAATCTGCATTGGCCATTGCTCAATTCTTGGAGCAGCACGACCTCGTCTCGGAAGTCCTCTATCCCGGTCTGGAAAGACACTCTGATTTTGCCAATGCCAAGAAGTTGCTACACGGCGGCTTTGGCGGCATGATAACCTTCGAAGCTAAAGGCGATTTCGAAACGACCAAGAAGATTGTGAAGTCGACAAAACTATTCCACTTGGCTGTCAGCCTGGGAGCCGTCGAATCCCTCATCGAACAACCTGCGTCCATGTCACACGCTAGCTACGACGCCGAGGCGCGAAAAGTTGCAGGTATCTCAGATGGACTGATTCGACTCTCAGTAGGACTTGAGGATCCGGCTGATTTGATAGAAGATTTGGACCAGGCCTTGCGAAAGTCTTGCGATTGAGCCCACTCATTGCTTGGGCAAATTGCCAAACCTAATCCCTATACGCCAGTCGTCCCAACACGCCAGCCTTTTCCTTACGCCAGTCCCGACACCCCAGCCGTTCCCGTACCCCAGCCGCAGAGAGCAACATGAGCACGGATTCGCCATCTCAGGCACTGCGCCGAGTAGAACTTTACACCGACGGTGCTTGCAGTGGAAATCCTGGCCCTGGCGGCTGGGCATTTATTCTGCGCGATGTGAGAACAAGAAAGGAATTGACCGGCTCGGGCGGCGAGTCCGAGTCGACCAATAACCGCATGGAAATGCAAGCCGTCATCGAGGGACTGAGTGCACTAAAACGCAAATGTCACGTGGACCTTTACTCCGATAGCAGTTATGTGCTTCAAGGATTACAGAAATGGGTCGCAGGCTGGAAGAAAAATGGCTGGATGCGCAAGGAAGGCGGCAAGAAAAAGCCGGTTAAAAACGTTGAACTTTGGCAGAAGCTCGACGTGCTCGTGGCCAAGCATGAAATGAAGTTTCACCATGTCAAAGGTCACAGCGGGCACCCCGAAAACGAGCGCTGCGATGAGATGGCCGTCGAAGCGGCGCAGAAATATCACTAGTCTGACAGTCTGAAACGTCTGTTTTCAGCGAACGGTAAACCTTCTTAGCTCACATTTCGTTTGCACTTGCTAGAACTCACTCTCGAATACGGTAACGATCATTTCTTCACGAGCCGCTTCCTTCGGATGCAAGTGAATTGTGATTCGCCACATCGAAGGCAATTCCAAAGGCGAATTCTCTATCGGCAGGTCTGAATGTAGTTCGACCGACTTGATCCGTCGAATAGGCACGACCTGAGCTCTCGACTGTTCAAGGCTTTCTTCGGAATCAAAAAATAAGAGCTCCGCCACATTTTTGAGATTCGCACATGCTACACCCTTCAAGCGGGTTCCGGCATTCTGCGAAAGCTGAAAAAAATCCTCCGGTGCACGGACCGTCTTTGGTTCTCTTTTGCGTTCAGCGTCGGCAACAACCACGCGTGTTGCTTCTTGTGGCTGGGGATGCTGCAAGGCAGCAGCTTCTAAGAGTTTATCTGCAATCATGGGCTTGCTCGGAAAGTAGCTTTAGTTTCGTTCCCGTCCCAAAGTCGTTCGGACTCAACTTTGCCGGCCGCGCTAAGGGACACTCGGCCGCGCTAAGGGACACTCGGCCGCGCTAAGGGACACTGGCTCCTCACCTCTCTACAGGATACAAAGACGGGAAGAAACTGCCAGCACGATGATCAAGAGCACTATAATCGGTACAGGAATTTTCCTAAGCTTCGGAAACCCGATTCGGTCAACCGATGTTTTACGATGTAAACACATCGAGTTCTAACCTTTGGG
>JBCCEO010000417.1:0-7165 GCA_039030255.1 Planctomycetota bacterium
GTGGAATCTCAAAGATCATTCCAGGTTCAAGGAAAACATCCGCAGTTGGACCACGGCAAATCCCTCGACCGTCGACAATGATACCAGTTCTAACGGATGGATGTGTGTGCGCCGTTTGCTCGGTATTCGGAGGCAAGAATAAAAGATTGAGGCAGGGGTCGCCAAGTAATACCGGTGATATCAGCAGCGAGTCGGAGCAACCGTCTATATATTTCAACCTTCCTCGCGATTCAATCGGCCCGCCCAAGGAGAAGAATCCGCTGTAGCCTAATCGCGTTGCACAAAAGCCACTGCCTTGAACGTGCAAGCAGGCTTCTCCCGGAATTGAATAATACATTCCAGTCTGAATTTCAAATTCACCACTCGAACATTGAACGGTCAAGTCGCCAGACTGCACGAAACCGTAATGCGTCGAATTGGCCGAAAGCTGCAACTCGACAGTAGTATTCGGCAGCGTCTCCCAAGTCGATAGTTTGCTAGGAAATTTCGCGTCGGGCAAGATGACGCCGGACTGCGTTAAGTTCGAGTATATCTTGATCTTGTTTCTGTCCATGAGAACTCAATCAACAGTTAGTAGTTCCAAATTCCCAAATCCGCGGAAGTCCCATTTACCTGGTCTGCTCACTGCGTCTTGGAATAGCGGAAAAATTGCGGTGTGCGGTATTGTCAACGCATGCAATCGAAACTGATTTAACGTTTCGAATTCTCGTCCGTTCCAATTGGTAATATGCAGTCGTTATTCTAGCGGACTCTAAGTGTCAGAGTAAGCAACTTCATTGAATAGCGTATAAAGCCAGAATGAAGAGAATTTGCTGGCGTGAAAGGGCAAATGTTGAGAATCGCGAGTCGCGCAACGGCAAAACGCCCAATCCGTAAAGGGCGATGAAGGCTCCACTGGCACTCTTGCTCAGTCCTTTCAGATTCTTTGCGCCCCGCCATGATTGGCCATCGCTGCTACCAAACTTGCTAACAGCCACATTTGGCAATGTCATCAGGAATCTTGCAGAGCAAGATAATTGCCCTACATCCGCCAGAGATTCATTTAAGGTCAATAATTGGGTTGTTGATGGCGACAATTCCATCCCAAGCAGTTTGGACTAAGGTATAGAACATTGTGCCAGCGATGTTTCGAAGCGATTCCTGCAGATTGGAATTGCTAGTGTCCAAGCCTGTTGAACCCGATTTATAAAGAAAAGGTGTGCGCAAAATGCGTCAAACTCTGCTCCTGCTATCCGCCCTGTTTGTTTTTGCGACAAGCAGTTTCCGAGCCATTTCACAGGACTCAGATTCTCCCAAAGACGAAAACCCGGGACTGAACTCTGGGTTAGTTTCAGCGCTCAAGTTCCGAAATCTTGGTCCAGCTCTGATGTCGGGAAGAATTGGCGACATCGCTGTGGACCCAGTGGACCGATCGACGTGGTACATCGCAGCATGCTCTGGCGGAGTATGGAAGACGACAAATGCTGGTGTCACTTTTAGTCCAATATTCGACGGCTACGGATCCTACTCGATCGGCTGCCTCGCATTGGACCCCAAAGATCGATTCACACTTTGGGTTGGAACTGGAGAGAATAACTCTCAGAGGTCAGTGGGTTATGGTGACGGCCTTTATAAATCGACCGACGGTGGGCAGTCGTTCGAGAAGGTTGGGTTGGGAGCCAGTGAGCACATCGGGATGATCGCCATTAGTCCTGAAGATAGCGACACCGTTTTCGTTGCAGCACAGGGGCCGCTATGGCGTTCCGGCGATGATCGAGGCTTGTACAAGACTACCGATGGGGGCAAGACCTGGAAAAAGGTGCTCGACGTGAGCCCAGACACTGGTGTTAACGAGATTCACATTGATCCGACAAATCCCAATATCATGTACGCTTCCTCGTATCAGCGTCGCCGACACACCTGGGTGTTGATCGATGGTGGTCCAGAATCGGGAGTCTACAAGTCGACCGATGGTGGCGAAACTTGGCGTACCATCAATCGTGGCCTTCCTGGCTCGGATAAGGGACGTATAGGTCTCGACATTTCTCCGATCAATCCGGAAGTTCTCTACGCAGTTGTCGAAGCGGGTGACGGACAGAGCGGTTTTTATCGTAGTGCGAATCGCGGAGAGTCTTGGCGACGAATGTCAGACGCCGTATCGGGTAGCCCCCAGTACTACAACGAAATTGTTGCTTGCCCGCACAAATTCGATCGCGTCTACTTGATGGACACATACATGCGTGTCACTGAAGATGGCGGCGCTTCTTTCCAAAGACTGGGCGAGGCAGATAAGCACGTTGATAACCACGCTATTGTGATCGACCCACGCGACGAAGAGCATTTGATCATCGGTTGTGACGGCGGCGTGTACGAAAGCTGGGATCGCGGAAGGACCTATGACTTCAAGCAAAACTTGCCGTTGACACAGTTCTATAAAGTCGCCGTTTCGAACGACAAGCCTTTTTATTACGTTTACGGCGGAACCCAGGACAATGCAACGCAGGGTGGTCCATCACAAACAAATAATATCCACGGTATTCGGAATGAGGACTGGTTCATCACAGTCTTCGGCGACGGCTTTGATCCCGCAGTGGATCCAGAGGACCCCGACACGATCTACTCGCAGTGGCAGTACGGCGGGCTAGTGCGGTTCAATCGGAAAACGGGTGAGCGCGTTGATATTCGACCTCGTGAATCCAAGGATGGTCCCGCTCTCCGCTGGAATTGGGACACGGCTTTGATGATCTCACCGCACAACTCGAAAAGAATCTACTACGGTTCACAAATCCTTTTCCGCAGTGATGATCGCGGAGACAACTGGACAGCTGTCAGCGAAGATCTGACTAAGCAAATTGACCGGAATAAACTCAAAGTCATGGGACGCGTCTGGGGCGTGGATACCGTTGCCAAGAATGTGTCAACGTCTTTGTATGGAACCATCGTCGCGGTGGACGAATCGCCATTGGTAGAAGGACTGATCTACGTTGGAACAGACGATGGACGTATCCAAGTCACTGAAGATGGCGGAAAGTCCTGGACGGCGATTGACAAGTTTGGCACTCTCGAAGTGCCAGAGTTTGGTTATATCAACGATATCGAAGCAGATCTATTTGATCCGGACACGGTTTACGTTGCGGTGAACAATCACAAGCGAGGCGACTTTAAGCCTTACATCGTCAAGTCCACTGATCGAGGGAAAAATTGGTCGCTGATTTCGCGTGATCTTCCAGAACGAGGCAGCGTCTATTCGCTAAAACAGGATCACGAAAAGCCAGATCTGCTTTTCTGTGGAACAGAGTTCGGCTGCTTCTTTACTCTCGACGGCGGCATCAAGTGGATTCAGTTGAAATCGGGAATTCCGACAATCGCAGTTCGCGATATCGAGATTCAGCGACGCGACGACGCCCTGGTGCTTGCTTCCTTTGGACGGGGGTTCTTTGTGCTGGATGACTACTCACCTCTGCGTGAACTGAGCCAGGAACTGACGAAGGAAGATCACATGTTCGCCATCAAGAAGGGCCTGATGTATCGTCGCATCAATCCGCTCGGTTCCGGACAACGCGGGTTCCAAGGTGCAAACTACTACGAAGCACCGAACCCAGAGTTTGGCGTCGCCCTAACTTTCCACTTGTCAGAGAGCCTGAAAACCAAGAAGTCAGAGCGTAAGAAGCGTGATTCAGCGGCCAGTCGAGCCGGTAAAGACGCTCCCTACCCAAGTTGGGAAGAGCTCAAATCCGAAGACCGCGAAGTGGCACCAAGACGCTGGATTACAATTCGCGATTCCAGCGGTAATGTCGTTCGTCGACTCTCGACGACCAGCGGAAAAGGCTTGGTCCGTGCTTATTGGGATTTCCGCAGTGCGGGATACGGCGGGGGTCCTGGCGCAACGGCAGTTCCTGGTACATACACGGTCGAAGTAAAGCAAATGATCGATGGCGAAGTCAGCGAAGTAATCGCTGCCGAGGAGTTTGAGATCGAACCCATTACCTTCGGTGATACAACGCCAATCAATCGTGAAGCCATTTTGCAATTCAGTCGTGACGTTGCAAGACTCGCAGATGTCGTCTCGGCGGCAAGTGCATTTGCTGCGGAGGCGAATGATCACTTGGCCGCAGTAGAGAGACTAACGACGAATTCCAACGAAGTAGATCCTTCGATGTGGAAAGAGATTCGCGTTCTACAGATTCGTCTGCTGGACTTGGAAGAGAAATTTAGCGGTGATCCAACAAAACCGAGCCGCAGTGAAAATGCAATGCCCGGCCTGCAGTCCAGGCTACGTAATACTATGTTTGGGGCAATGGGTAGCACCATGGGGCCTACTGGTACTCACCGCCGGCAATTCGAGATCGCGGGTGAGGAGTACTTGGAGTTAGAATCCGAGTTGAGGCAACTTGTCGAAAGGGATATTCCTCGCATGCTTTCGAGATTCGATGCCATTGGAGCCCCTTGGACTCCAGGAAGAAAACTCCCAAAGTGGGAAAAGTAAATAACTCCAGCCTTGAACGCTGATTCTCACGTTGCATTATTTCACAAGAAGCCCCAAGTAGTTTGCTTGGGGCTTTTTCGTACCTCAACGTAACTTGAACTGCAGGAAACATCTGATTGCGTTTCGCTTGCCATTTGCCCGTGAAATAGGATTTCTTCAGGCTGCGAAAAAGCTACTTCAGAATTCATAGATTCAGAATGTTTATACAGACTCCTACCGTCGACTACGCTGTCAGAAACGGTTTCCTCAATCGGTCGCCCTGACCGTTCTTAGGTCGTCTTTGACGCATTGAATCCCCCTTAGCGCATATTAGTTTGAACGGAAGTTGTTCTTTCAAGATGCTCTAAAATGATCGAGAAAACCAAAGTACGTATTCTGGCGGAAATCGCCCAAACAAAAGGGACAGTTTCGTCCAGGCAAATCGAACTGAAGGGATGTTCGCCGCTAGAGATTAGCGTAGCAGTCAACCAGTTGATCAAAGAACAAAAGCTGGATGGTGAGTATGAAGGCGTTGACGGCCAGCTCATCAGCTATCGTATCAACGGCGTTCTCCCCGATGGTGACCGGGATGTGGAACGCAGTCGCTACCGCGGTAATTCGTCTTGGCTAAAACGAATCTTTCGAGGGGGAGATTGAACCCATTGCACGGCAATGCATCTGAGCACCCGAATACATCCGACAATTCGTATTTGAGCGTGCGATATCCAAAGTGCCTTGATCTTGGTAATCAACAGAGATGCTAACTAGGCTAAGATCGCCCGGTTACAGTGACATCCAACGCCCGCACACACGGAGTTACCGATCTTCCACGGAGATACTTTCCAACGCCAATGAGGCCAAGAAGAGCCGAGCCGAGTAGTTCGGATCGTTTCGCTGGACGATAAATTCAACGCCGCGTCTGTCGGCCTCGGCCTGATACTTGGCCTTGCAGGATGGGCAATATTGCAAATGCTCTTTGATTTTCTGCTCGTCCATGGCAACCAAGGTGCCTTGGAGATATCCATCCATGTTCTCTTTAACTTCAGTGCACGTGAAGCCGAACGAATTTTCCGGTTGAGAACTTGGGAGGAAAGTATAAGCCCCCAAGCACAGTAGAACGGCCAAGCCTACGCCAGCCAACTTCAGCGCGTGTACACGCAGCGCAACTGTCCGATGCTGCTTCGAGAAACCTGCCAAAGTCCCGTCAGGACAGGAGGTCCAGTCTGCCAGCTTTTCTTCATCACTCGTCATATCATTTTTCCAAGCACAAATACTTTTTTTGCGCGGATCCAAACTACTAAAGCAGTATCGGACTTAGGGGCAATTGGGTCAGTGAATCAAATTACACTGAGCCAAAAAGTACATCAAAAACTAGCCTTTCGTTACACAAGGCACGGTTGTCACGACGGGGGTGGAATTTCCACCACGCTGCAGAGTGGTCTGCTTCTTCGATTTCGCGTTGGCAATAGCAGGATTGCTCAGAGCCTGCTCCTCACTTGCCAACTTTGCCAAGTCAGCGAGTATGAGCCTTTGACGCTTGATGATCAGCAACCCCTCAGACTGCATTTCACCTAGCAATGTCGTTACTGTTTCACGAGTCGCGCCTATGATGGCGGCTAAATCTTGATGCGACAACCGAATCGTGAGTTCAATTCCAGACGTTGTGGCATTGCCATATTGCTCGGCCAATTCCAGAAGCAGATGCGTCAATCGATCCCGATTGTTTCGGAAAAGTAGGCTTCGTAAACGCCTTTCGATTCGTTTCCTTCGCATTCCAATCAGCTTACTCACGCCGAGCGAAAGATTGGCGGAATGCTCCATCAACGCTTTGACATGATCGCTAGGTAAGACGACGAGTGTCGAGGCAACTGCAGCTTCCGCGCGTTCTTCTCTTGTTCCTCCGTCAACCAAGGCAAGCTCTCCAAAAACTTCGCCCGGTTCGACGAATCCAAGAATGCAATGCTTGCCTTCGGGAGTGGTCGATCCAATTCGAATTCTACCTTTGGCTACTAAGAATGTCCCGTCGGCTAGATCGCTCGGAAGGTAGACGGAGGCTCCCTTCGGAAATTCTTTGATACGGGCCTTCTGCTCCAAAAACTCCAGTTGACGCTCATTGAGCCGCTGGAATAGTGAGCAATTGCGAATATGCCAAAACTGTTGAACCATTCTCTGCTCCTCGCCCAACTTTGTGGTTCAATAGGGTAGAACGCCAAAACCGCGACCAATTTGCCTCAATAATCGGTTCGCGGAACACTAGCGGCTGGGCCGAACTAAGTCAGCCCAATTTTGCCAGCGGAATTTAGCTTCCCCTAATCTTCCTTCCTTACGCCAACTTTGCCTAAGCAATATTGGCGCACTCTCGACGGTCTGCCGAGTCCTCTATCGTACCAATAACGCTTCGCACTGGTTCACTTTTGGTCCGATTTTCACCCATTTCAGGCCTTCTTTACCGTGATTACTTTGCGAGCGATCTGTGACCTATTTTACTTAAGTGTCAAATCAACAAAGCGATTAGTATTCAAAGAGCTCGGGACCTAAGACTTCCTTCCGTTGCCGCTCTTTTTGTCTTTCTTAATCTGCAGAGTTTTAATTGCTGAACTTTCGGCGGCCGCGTCGTATTTCGGATTGGCTTGCGTCGGAACCGGTGCATTAATGCGCCTTCTCCAACTCTTTAGTTTTTGGTGGAGCTCCTTTGCTTTGCCCGGATTCTCCGAGGCTAAA
>JBCCEO010000418.1:0-7150 GCA_039030255.1 Planctomycetota bacterium
CATTGCACTCTGCATCCCGCTATATTTGCTTAGGATCGAACCGATAGCTGCTGAGTTGGTTTGGGCACCGGCTCTGGTTTTTGTCTTATTTATGCTTCCAGCTAAAATATTGCTTGGGGCTGCAATGGGATATGCGAACGGTAGGCGGGAACGCTCGCTGCCAGCACGCCATTTCCTATTTCGTTGGCCAAGCCGTTTTATCGGACTGGCAAGTGTATTGATATACGTTGGTGCACTTTACGTGGCCCAATTAGTTGCTGGCCAAGGCGTCTGGGGAATTTACTTCCAGCATGCGTTTCTTGTTCCAGCACCTCTGATTTAGGCTTTCTTTGGCGCCGGAAAAGTTTTTTCCTTTCACGCGGCCACAACAGACTTTATCAAAGCCCAAGAGTGTAATTGAATTGCGATGCACCCTGGTTTTACTCAAGTCGTATCGGACGGTTTGGGTTCTTTCGATCGGTAAAGAATCGTGAACTTACTATCGTCTGTCTTACGGTAGCGCGGTCGGAGACTGGGCATTGCAATTCATCAGAGTTTTCTTAGGATAAAGTCCCTATAATTCCGGCTAGCTTGCGAATAGTTCCTGATGGTTGTCGGCTGACCGAAAATCCGACTCGGAGAGTTGCCTAAAATGCTCGTCTCTTTAACCCGTCAAGACGCCCATACTAGGTTCCTTTGGTTCTTCTACTTGGCTGCGATTCTGCTTCACGGTGCATTTGTGCCGATCTGTACGGCCAGCAGCGATTTTGCTCAGGAGAATGAGCAGAAAGGAGAAGTTGTCCAGCAAGAGAGCAGGAACGCGTCGCCCGGTGGGGCTCCAGAACTGGATTCTTCCGCGTCGGAAGCTGAGGAACTGGATGCTTCTGCTGACAACGAGGTCGGCGAAAAGGGTGCCACCGAGGGTGACACGACGGGAAATTCAAGCGAAAGCGAAGAATCCGTTTCAAATGGCTTTGACGGGGCTTTGGAAGGTCTTCGCGACATTGATCAGGAGATGGAACTTTCGCAGAATGCGAGTCGAATCTTTAGCAACTTTATTGTGCTCATGCAGAACTCATGGGACGACGTTGCCTTCTCCGTTTGGGATTTGATCAAGAGCGTCACTTTCAATACGGTTCTGTACACTTTTCTCGGGTTCGTTTTGTCGATTTTTTCACTCTTCGTTGTACGCTACCTAGGTTGGACCAAATACGATTGGAAGCACTATTGGGCGGTTAGCTGGATCTTGCCGCTACTCTTCCTTGCAAGTATCACGATTGGCTTTTGTTACGCTGGATTTTTTCGTGGTGCAAGTAACTATTGCGAGCGGATGATCAAGGAAGAATTCATCATCGAACGGGCAACGATGACCATGTATTGCACGGTCATTATGGATGCAGCCGATTACGAAGCGACTGGGCAAGAAAGCGTCAGCGAGTTGCTTGAGGTAGTGGATTCCGCCGAAGAATATCACGTCGAGTTTGACGAGAATCTGAAAGAAAAACTGCAAGATCAGATCGGTCTAGAAGAGCACGGCTGGTTTGAGAACTTTGTAATCGAGAATACGGTTTACTTGATCGACGGGCGGCTGGAGAAACTCTCGGAGGAGGCGGGAATTGATTTAGAAGTCTTGATCCTGGCGTTCATGAATCGGGAGGAAGCGGAAGAGCAATTTGGCAAAGAACAGGTGAAGGAAGTGATTGCGATCGCTTCCCCAATCTTTGAAACAACGCGAAAGTACGCAAGCGCTTATGTGACGGCCCCCTTCGAGATTCAATACTATTTGGGTATTGTGCTGGGCCTGCTTGTTCCCTTTGGCACCGTAGTAGGAATCAATGCGACCATATTGCTCGTTCGATACTTCACGAAGGACGACAATCCCCCTGAGAAACCTTTCGTGGACGCATCCGACGAAGAATCTTCGGCATTGCCTCCTCGCGTCGACGGATCCGAATCTCATCCTTGAGCCCGTTGATTTTCGCAGGGTTCTTTGGCATGCCAACATTTTTTCCGGTGTCGAACTGACTAGGGATCGGTATTTCTGCGATTTTTGGGTGGCTCGCGGGCTATTTTGTCAAGTTTGGGCTTAATTCTGATTTTTTGCTGGCGACTCTGTAACTGGCCCTAACAGAATACGAATGGATTAGTGCAGGACGAATTTCGGCAAAGACAACAAGCTTCGCTTCCGCTGGAAATGGTCCCTTCTTTGGCACTAATAAACTGATATTGAACCATGCAAAGTTGCGAGCACTGTGGAACTCCACTCGGAATCGAAGGCGATTGCCAGATTTGTCTTTTGCAGCTGGGAATATCCAGTTCAGAACCCGAAGCGATGCAGACGCCCGATTTTCAGTCCGTGCTGCCTGACGCGGCGGAGCTGAACCAGCAGTTTCCGCAGCTTGAGATCACAAAGCTCGTTGGTCGCGGAGGAATGGGCGCCGTATATCACGCTCGCCAAACCAATCTAGATCGCGACGTCGCTTTAAAAGTCATCGATAGTAATGTTGCTCGAGATTCCGCCTTTCTGGAACGCTTTGAGCGCGAAGCTAAGACCCTTGCGCGGCTATCACATCCGAACATTGTGACTGTTTATGACTATGGTCAAACCGAGAGCGGCTTGGCTTACTTGGTCATGGAGTTTATCGACGGAATCAATTTGCGTGAAGCAATCCTCTCCCGGAGCGCCGGTCCGGAAGACTCGCTCGAAATCGTCGCCACCATTTGCGACGCCTTGCAATATGCCCATGGTCGTGGCGTCGTGCATCGCGACATTAAACCAGAGAACATCCTGTTGGGAGAAAATGGCGAAGTCAAGGTAGCAGATTTTGGTATCGCTAAGATTGTCGATAACTCGATTCGTACCCCAACGCTCACCGCAACGCGACAAGTCCTGGGTTCAGTGCATTACCTAGCACCGGAACATCTTGAAGCACCCGGTGAGGTCGACCACCGTGTCGACTTATATGCACTGGGCGTCATCTTCTACGAGCTACTAACTGGACAGTTGCCTCTTGGTCGCTACGAGCCACCAAGTGCTCTTCAGCCGCAGGCTTCTGGCAGTATCGACGAAGTGGTGATGAAAGCGCTCAACCGCAAACCTTCGCAGCGTTTTCAGGAAGCTTCCGAGATGCAGGCGGCGCTAAGTTCGATTGAATTAGATACCGCGGCAGCAATCCCAATGGCCAAATTGGAAACTTCTGCACCAGGTGTTGAAGCAGATCTTGGCACAGGAAAACTCTCGGTGCCATTCAAGTGCGAAGGCGACAGTGGGATGTCAGAGGCCGTGGGGATGATTCACCTGCTCGACGACAACTTGAAACTCGAATTCCGCATCAACGGAATGTTCACGCAATCAAAAACTAAGAAGGTAGAAATAGCGGCGGATGAGATTAGTCGAGTCGAATACAACGAGAACTGGCTTGGTGGAAAGATCGAGTTGCTCGCTCATTCGATCGAGGCCTTTGGCGAAATGCCAAACGCTGAAACAGGGAAGGTCACTTTGTCTATTGCAAATGCGGACAAGGCATTCGCAGCGCGATTGATTCGTCGATTTTGTGCGAGCCGACCGGAGATCCGTGGCGAGTCCTTATTAGATACGAAGCAGCCAGCCTCCGTCTCCAATGAGACCTCTGGAAATTGGGTCACCTTTGGCGTTCTGATGATTTTCTGCGCAATTGTCAACGCCGGCGCTCTAGCGGTAGGCGAGTACCTTACAACTGTAGAAATTCCGACGGATACGCCTCGTATTGCAGTCACAATTATTTTGGCCGTAACCATAGGCCCAATCGCACTGATCCAGCTTGCAACAGGCCTCTCTAGTCTTATTGCTCAACCTAGGAATCTTGCACGAGCTTGTACAGCTGTTTCGCTTGTACCCACAGGTCCTGCTTGGTTGATCAGCCTACCGACTGCGATTTGGTTCTGGAGTTGGTTCCGCAAGGATTCGGCGATGGAGAAAGTCCGGAAAGAAATTGAAAAGCAAACCGAAGCTCCGAAATCCTGGGGAGCCACAACGATGACATTTATTCGTGACAATCGATGGGGGCGTACGATTGCGATATCCAACTTCGTGGGGGCTTTTGTGGGTATCTTTGCGCTGATTATCATCACATCAGGAAAGTACGACGAGAAACTAAATTATCGTGTGGTCGATCGAACTGCGGTCAATATCACGGATGCTATTCGGCAGCGACTGAGTCAACTTGATGGCGTCAATATCACTGAAGTTGGACAAGGCTATCCCGAGCCAGGTTACGCCTACGCTAAGACCGAGCCACTTGTCCCAACAAATCCGACGGATAGCCCAATGACTTCATTGATGGAAGCGCAAGGGTATACGGAACCGCAAAAGCCAGCGCCCGAACGGCTCGTGATCAAAGTGCTCAAGCGGGATGTACACACGGCTCAGACTTTGCTTCAGATCAAAGGGCCAGTAAAACTCGGCTGGGTGATTGGCGAGGATGTATTGCAAGATGGAACTTCGAGTCAGGTCGCTTTGCCGATCGATGTCGACGCGGATTTAAAAATGCCAACAGACTATTTGGTCGAAGGCGATTTCGGGAAAGCAGCCCGCGTGCTTGGTCAAACCACCATCGAATCCAATATGTTTAGCAAGATTGAAGCTCCGTTTTCGGACATCGAAATCCACTTGACGAAGGATGCACGAGAATTGATGGCCTCAACCCGTCCCGACGTTCAGGACAAGGCCAAACTCGCTATTGCTTTGATCACAGACGATACCATCATCGGCTACGCCGAGTTGAAAGACAGCGGTGGTCGCAAACTCACTTTTAAGGCCGCGACAGGCTTCGAACGCTCAAGCAGTGCATTGATCGCTGCCATACGAGGACCTGTTATTGACAGCGATCTGGAACTGTTGAAATAGCATGGGCGGACGTTGAGAAAAATTATTGCTCTCGGAGTTTGGAGATGTCCATCTTGAAAACACTCAGTCCATGGGTTCCGACAACGAGTTCATCCTTGGTGGGATGAGCAAAAAGATCATGCACGGCAACCGTTGGCAAGTTGTTGCAAAGCGAGGCCCAATTCTTTCCGCTATCAACACTGCAGTAAACTCCTAGGTCGGTACCAACGTAAAGCACATTCTCGCAAACGGGGTCTTCTCGGACAACGTTGATCGGCTCCAAGGGCAAGCCTTCTGCTATCGAATTCCAGGTCTTCCCAGCATTGTCCGAGCGATAGAGGTATGCCGAGAAATCATCGAACCGCATCCCGCTCATCGAAAGGAAAACTCTCTCGGCTTGATGGGGCGAGCATGAGATTCTCGTAACATCCAGATCTGGCAAACCGGCGTCGAGTTGCTCCCAGTCGCCCCCGTCCGTCGTGGTTGAAAATACATTGCCGTTATCGCTGCCAGCATATAGCGTTCCGGGGGTATGCGGAGATTCCTCCAAAGCGGTGATCGCCTTGTACAAGAGATTGGGCTGATCTGTGCCGAGAGTCAAATCAGGTGAGATGGCTTCCCAGTCATCGCCACGATTCTTCGATTTGAAGACGTGGTTCGCTGCACAGTAAAGCGATCCAACGGAGTGCTTCGATTGCATATACGGAGTCATCCAAGCAAATCGCAGTCCGGGGGCTCCACCTGGTGGGGCTGGTCGAATTCCGCGCGATTGCATCGTACTCATTCGATGTCGCCTCAAGCCGCCATACTGACTTTCGTAGTAGATAATGTCCTTGTCTTCGGTGTCACGAAACGTAAAGTATGCATCGCCGCCGCCCCATCGATCAATGTAAATCTGCGTCCACCAGTCGAGGCTCCCATCCTCGGGCACGTGCGTACTGGGCCCGTACAAAGCGGCATTGTCTTGTGTGCCAATATAGATGTTGTACGGCTCGTCCGAGTCGTAGGTCATCGCGTAGACTTCGGCAATTGGCAAATTGTTTAGATGCAGCCAGTTTTCGGCTCGATCATAGGACAAATACAATCCACCATCATTGCCAAATAAGATGTGATTTGGATCTTTAGGATTGATCCATATACAATGCGTGTCGAGATGTAAAACTTTGGAAATGTGAGGTTGTAGACGGACGATTTTGCCACCAATTTCAGAAAAAGTCTTTCCGCCGTCGCGGGAGACAAATGACGTTTGTCCAATGTTATAGACTTCGTCTTGGTTGTCGGGCGAGATCTGGATTTCGCACCAATCCCAGCTACCGCGAACTGGCTGCTGATTGACCTGATTCCAACTTTCGCCTTTGTCTTCTGATCGATAGAGTCCGTCGCCATCTTTGTGGTCGACCAGGGCGTAAACAATATTCGAATTTGATTTGGAGACGTCAATCGCGATACGCCCAACTTTGTCTCCTACCGGAATGCCGTTCGTCAATCTTTTCCACGATTCACCCGAGTCTCTTGACATGTAGATTCCGCTTGACGCACCATAGTGATCAGCTCCATGCAATGCACGTTGCCACATCGTCGCATACAGAGTGGAAGGATCTTTCGAGTCGAGAACTAGATCTATGGCGGAAGTTTCTGCGTTCAAGTAGAGAACTCTTTTCCAGCTTTCTCCGCCATCCGTGGTCTTAAAGACTCCACGCTGTTCGTTTGGTGTCGAGAGATGTCCAATGACAGCGACGAAAACCGTATTCGGATCCTGAGGATGAATGCGGAGTCGTCCAATGTGATGCGAGTCGAGAAGTCCTTTTTGCTGCCATGTTTCTCCAGCATCCGTGGATTGGTAGACGCCCATACCCGGTTCCGTGGATCTCGGGGTCATCAACACTTCGCCTGTCCCAACCCAAATCACACTTGGGTTTGATTCGGAGACCGCTATATCACCAATTGCGTTGGTTGCCTGAGAAGTAAAGATCGGAGTCCATGTGATACCACGGTTCGTCGTCTTCCAAACGCCACCCGATCCTGGAGCGACGTACATAGTCGATGGATTTTTCGGATCACAGGCAATGGCTTCAATGCGACCGCCTTGCTTGCGCGGGCCAATTGGGCTCCAAACCAGTTCGCGGAAAGGAGATTGAACATTCATGCGTTGATGCTGTTGCCAAGATCGGTAACGGGCATCTGCACTGGTCGCTATCGGAAAGTCGCCGACATCTGCTATCGCTGGCTGGTTTTTCGGGCTCTGGGCAATAATGCTTGCCGGAGATGCAAAGCCCGCCAGGACAAGAAGATATACGCCAGGGAGCG
>JBCCEO010000419.1:0-7137 GCA_039030255.1 Planctomycetota bacterium
TGCCGCAGCTGCGGGAACTCCGACGCTTACCGTTATCCGCATGAATCTGCACTTACCACCCTTGAAGGTATCTCAGGCGAAGAAGAGACCGGAAACGCTCAAATCGACCGGCGCCGGTGCAATTCCATGCGATAAGGGGGATAAGCTAACTTACAATTTCGAGGTTGTTGCTGGCAACTACGCAATGAAGACCGGGTATCTTCCAGCAACAAGCGAGAAGTTGATCTGGAAAAAAATCCGCCCGGGCACCGCAGGCAAGCAGGTTAGTGCGATTGCTGTTTCAGGTTCCACGGCGGAGACGCCGGCAAGTACACCCACAGCAGGAACATCGGCAGAAAACTACTCCGATATGGTTCTCGTTGGCTATGCAAACGGTGAAGTTTGGCTCAGCAAGGATACCAATGTCCCGAACGCGGAACTGAGCGGTACTCGCCCCACTTGGACCAGCATGAACGTAGCTGTGAATCGATACTGCACGCGAGTTCTCATCGATCCCAAAGATGAAAATGTCCTGTTTGCATGCTTCGGCGGCTTTGCAGCTGGCAATTTGCAGATGTCTACCGATCAGGGCGATACTTGGTCCTCGATAAGTGAGGGGCTTCCCAATGCGCCAGTACACTGCCTGGCCGTTCACCCTGACAACAGCAACTGGTTATATGCCGGCACCGAGGTGGGGCTATTTGCCAGCGAAGATCGTGGAGCAACATGGGCGGTCAGCAATGAGGGACCTGCAAGCGTGGCGGTATCGGATATGTTCTGGATGGGAACCACCCTAGTCGCCGTCACGTTTGGGCGGGGCGTCTTTCAGATTGATATTCCAATTCATAAAAAAGCCAAAGCAATTCTATTTGGTGACACCGACGGTGCCTTGGTGGAAATCGCCCAAGATTCCTCAGATTCAAACACGGGCCACGTCGTTCGCTCTGAATTCCTGGCAGAGAACGTCGAGCTCCTGAGTCCGATGCTAGCGATCCATAATACAACCACGCTCAAGGATACATTCGGGACGACACTTGCGGAAAAACTCAAGAACACGGTCTTTGCTGGAGGCAGCAGTGGTTCACTTTACTGGAACGATATTGCTACTCTGGAAAGCAATTGGAATTCTGCCAAAAAACTGGACGGTTCGATCTTCGCAAGGCCAGAACTGTGGCACGAACCTGAATCCGAGAGTTTGAGCATCGTCGTAACCGATAACAAAGGTTTTCTTCACGGATTTGATCTTGCTACGGGAAACGAGGCATTGATGAAGATCAATGTTTGTCAGTTGAAAGATGAGGAAACTGTCGAAGTCTACTCAAACGAAGTTGTTGACAACTGGGCCTATGTTGCCACCAGCAAGGGACTTTACGGCGTTCGTTTGGTGGGGGATCAACCAGGAGTAGAGTTTAAGAAGGACGGATCTGAGGATAAGAGTGATGCAGACGCAGGCGAAGAGAGTGCCTTTCCTACAACGCATCGCGTCCCACCGCTGATTGCGGGCCAGATGATTTTTGCCGCTAGTGAAGACGAGGACGGTAATGGTACCCTCAGCGCCTTCGATGCGCGAACTGGGAAACAGCGTTGGAGTAATGAATGTTGCTATCGGCCTTGCCAACCCGTCTGGGCGCTTGGTGCTGTGGTTGTGGCCGGGGAGGGAGAATTGGTCGCGTATCATCACGAATCCGGTAAGGAATTAGTTCGACAGCAGTGCGGAATCGTGGAAAGCCTCAGCGCAGATGACTGCATGCTCTATTTCGTTGCTGGAGATGAACTCTGCAAGTGGCAGTTGAAGCCGGCACGGGATACTTGGAGTATCGAGAAATTGCAGTCCGCCAAAGTGCCCATGGGGAGTCAGTATGCTCCGCTGGTCGTCGACCAAGAAATCTATGTTCTCGGCATTGATGCAAACGTTCGATGTTTCAAGAGTACCGCCACTGGACTAAAGGAAATGTGGACCTGTGAAACGTATGGAACACCCGCCCACACCGCTGCTATTCCCATTTTTGAGCAAGTGACGCCGGACGAGAAAAAGCCAGCTACACATGCACCGAAGGGCGCTGAGGTAGCTCTCGCCCTCGATGTCTCGGGCAGCATGAAAGGAAGGCCTTTGGCTAGCCTCAAGCGCGCGACACAAAAACTTATCTACATGTTGCATCCTTATGATTCGCTGGGCATTGCCACGTTCAATCATCAGGCGAAATGTGCCTGGGGCGACGGTGGCAATACAAGAGGCCTGGATTACCATTTCGACAAGAATGATGCGGCGGACGCTGTTCAGCAAATCAGAGCTGGCGGTGGAACCAACATCGGACTGGGCCTTGAGCAGGCATCGGAAATGCTCGGCACCAAATCCAATCCCTCAAGCAAAGCGGTCGTGCTGCTTTCCGACGGGAAGAATCATCCCGAGGGCCTACCGCCGGATGAAATGTGGGTAAGAGGCAAGCTGGAAGACGCCAAAATCGCAATTTACACGGTAGCGCTCGGCGCCGAGGCGGATCATGCGATGCTCGAAAAAATCGCTGGAAGACGCAATGCTCATGTCGCACATGATGATCATGAAATCGACCTGATCTTCAAAGATATCATGGGGGCCGCCAATATTGCATCGGTCATCGTCAATGAAAGAAAGGAGGCCAAACCGCATATGCCTGTTGCCGGTAAAGCTGCCCCGGTTCCTCCAGGTGCTCAAGTTGCGACTGCCGCCGTTTCGTGGAAGACACCTGGTGTTCAACTGGCAAATAGCCCCAGCCCCGGAGAGGCGGAAACGCCGGCCAAATTCGAAATGCATGTCGAACTCACCGATGCGCAGGGGCAAGCAGTTCCATCGAACGAATTGGAAGTCTATCCAAGTGACAATAGCGTTGTGATAAAGCACAATCTAACTCCCTCGTCGCCGCGTGAGCTTAAAGCGCTTGCCACCGTCCGACCGACGGAATTTGGCGAGAGCCAAATGCGAAACGAGACATCATTAGAGACGGTTCCATTGTCGATTTCCATTTCGACCAATCCCTTGCCCTATCATTTGGACATTCAACGCAGCGATAGACAGGAGCAACGTGTTCTTTCTTTCTCGGTCAAAATGATGGATGAGAAGACGGGGGCGGCTATGAATATTGTCGATTTTGAAACCAATGCTTGGTACGCCCAAAGTTCCGAATGCCAGCTGAAGATTGGCGAAGCAGATCCATTCTCTCGAACAGTCGACTTGCGCACGGACCAGCGAGGTGCCTATCGAATCGAATTTGTGGTGACTGCCGTCGATTCTTCAACGGGAGAGAAAGTCAAATTGACGCGACATGCGACGGCGCGCGTTTAAGAATCGCAATTATTGTTCCGTTGTGGCACGCCAAGTCGAGCGTGCCGCCGCGATGGTGAAGTCCTGTTTTGATCACGCCCGTGAATAATCTGCGTTCCTTTTCCTGCATTCTGCTTGCAGACCTAATTGCGAGATCTGCCTACCAAATGGGCAAGACGCCACTGTTGCCGCTTTTTGCCGCGACTTTGGGAGCGGAGAATTCGTATTTGGGATTCATCGTTTCCGTTTCCACCATTACTGGAATGGTACTGAAACCTGGAGTTGGCCTGCTTTCGGATCGCATGGATCGGCGGCTGTGGATACTCGTTGGAACTGGATTCTTTGTCTTCATGCCCTTCGCCTATCAGTTCGTCAGCACAGCCGAACAATTGATTGTCGTTCGAGTGATACACGGACTGGCCACCGCCATCTACGGACCAGTAACGTTAGCGCTGATCGTCGAGAATTCAAGAACGAACACCGCCGAGTACTTGGGGTGGTTCGGAATGGCTCGTAGTGCGAGTTACATTGTTGGGCCGCTGCTGGCAGGCTGGCTACTACTGACACTTGAGCCTTCCACAGTTTTCACCATTATTGGCTTGGTAGCTAGTCTCGCTTTCGTTCCCGCGTTACTTTTGCCAGCTCAAGAAATTCCTTCAGAAAAGCCAAGCCAACCATCGCTCCTTCAGCAGGCCGTGTCTGGAATTCGTGACTGTGGACTGCACATAGGGATTTGGCTGTCGGGAAGCATGGAATCGTTCTTGTACCTGATCACCTACGCGCTGCGGACCTTTCTACCGATTTATGCTCTAACCCAAGGAGTCAACATCGCGTTGGCGGGAACGTTCTTTGCGATCCAAGAAGCGGTGAGTATGCTGGCCAAGCCCTGGTGCGGTCGACTTGGCGATAAGGCTGGACATCTGGAAGTCATCAGCGCGGGATTGTTCTTGCTAAGTCTGGGGCTAGTAGTGCTTTCTTACTCGACTTCCCTCGGTTTCTTGCTGCTAGTTTCTGTTATCCTTGGCATTGCCCAAGCTTTGATAACGCCTAGCACGATTGCTTTCGCTTCACTTCGGCTCAATCCAAATCATGTGGGAGTTGGCATGGGGTTGATCGGAACACTTAAGAACGCTGGGAAAGTGCTCGGTCCAATCCTTTGCGGCGCGCTCATCGGTCAATTCGGCTATACCGCAGCCTTCTGTTTGCTCGCCTTCTTGGCCATGCTGGCTTCTGTTGCGTTGTTTGCTTACAAATTGACGTGTAAGACCTCTACTAGTGGGGAGTCCGCCGACAGTCCTGGAGAGGCTCTTCTACCCAGAGAGATCTAGTCCGCCATACCGAAAATCTTTGCGCCGTAACGCTACTTTGGTCCCGACGCGCACTGCCTTGAGGACTGCTTTAGCGGTAAGCTGCTTCGTCGCGGACGACCTCCGTCTCGAATATGACTTCATCCAAATCAAATTGTTCGGTCAGCCATTTGGCAATTTGTTGTTCTAGCTCGCTGTTGCGAGTAGCAATTCTAACAGTCGGTTTTTCTTCGTTCTTGGGATCCAACTTGGATTCGATTCGCAGGTAAAACTTTTCATCGTCGTGTGCGACACGGGTATTTGGTCCCCAGTTGTAAAAGTAGTTGTAAGAAAACTCAGGGCTCTCAATGATTTCTCCGGTCATTGAAGTTCCGCCGCTCCCACCGTCAAGAAAACTACCGTCGACAGGCGCTTTGGGGGCTGCCGGGTATTTCCCTCTCAAGCTCGCTTCGATCGATGGGACAGCTACGATCTGCGCTCGTAGGTCGTCGTTGAGATTGCCGGAAAAACTGGCGATCGATGCAAATGTAGTTCGAAGCGATGCTTGTCGAGTTTCTTCCAATTGCGCGTTGCGTTGATTCATCCACCAAATTGTTCCTATTGCAGCAACGACGGTTAAAACCAAAATTGTTCGAATATGAAATCGAAAGGCAGATCGCATACTTTGAGTCCTCGCTGATTTCGTGGCGTTGCAATACTCAATTCATTGAAATCGAAGTGATCAATCACAGCAACAGCGAATCGACACTTGTGCAGTCAAAATTGCGTCGTATGCACCTGAAGCATCTTGTTCGTACAGTTGTGGAATATTGTTCTGTGCAGTCGTTTTTTCAGCAACGAAGAATTTGAAGCACGCCAAAATCAAGAAATGATTTGTCCTTTACATTTGAGCAATGGCGGGATCCTCCGTCGATGCAAATCTAGCGAATTCCCTTCGGCATTTTCGCACGTAGGGTGAAAAAAAGGCTTCGCGGCAACTGAGAATCAAGCTCAGCGCACGCTCTTGCCTGCGAAAGAGAGCTGGCGCTAGGTGAAACATAGCTCCCGAAATTGCTTGGCTTGGCTCCGTCATTTTCTTGCATTGTGTAACTTAGTTGCGACAATTGCGGCAATCCTCTTCTGGAACCCAACTACAAAACCAAGGAAGCTTGAGATGAGTCATCAACGCTCTGTCCGAAGTTTATTGTGGATCTTTACTTGCGTCTTCTTTGTGGCGATTCTTTTGTTTGTAAAATCTTCGAAGCACGCGAGTGCAAGTCGAGCGGTTCTTGATCTATCTCCATTTACGGAAGTCGTCCATCCAAGTCCGGATACGGCGCATGTGCGTTACAACGGAGAGCTCTATGAATTGAGGTCACTAGAGGGAATCGAAACAAAGGAGATTCTCGACTACTGCAAAAGCAAATACAGAAATCGCTGGGACAAACGTTTCGCGGAAGATCTCGTCGTCGTTTTGGAAGGAATGGGAAAGAAGGTCGGCGACAGCGTCTCCCTGGAACTTCGGAGTCTAGACTCCAACGAGATCGTGCGGATCGAAAAAGCTCCGATGACCAAGGGCAACCGGCAGGCTGTCTGGAAGGCACGCAATGCAGGCACTAGCAATCCTGTTGTGAGGAATCCAGGCCTTCTGGACGCTCAGATGCAAAAGCAAGCGTTGGTGCAATTTGAATCGGCCTTGAGAGAACGTTGGTCTTACTTTCGAACAGGCATAGAGATTCCGGGGCAAATCAAGGATCTATCGGATGTAATTGGCAAGCAAGAGCTGTCTAACAACGACTTTGCTTTACGGCTAAACGCCATCGTTGCGACGGCCTGCGACGGTCATGCTGGCGTCACCGGCTATCGATTGTTGCCGGGCAAAATGCCATTTCTGATTGAGCCCGTTGGTGAGCGCTTTGTCGCCTTTCTACCTGACAGAAGCCAGTTTATCGATCCTGATTACCCCTTCATCGAAAAAATTGATGGAATAGAAATAGAAACATGGTGCGATAAAACGTTAAGTCAAGTTGTAAAGGGATCGCAGCAGTACCAAAAACGGCATGCTTTACGTTCATTGCGAAGCCTAAATCATTGGCGCGCTGAGCTGGGAATTAAGCAATCCGAAGAAATTCTGCTTGAACTATCCGATGCCCACGGAAATCTGAAAGCTGTCAAGCAAATCATCGATGCTCGCAATCCCATATACGGAATCTGGCCGAGGTCTGAGTCTGCGACCCTCAAGAACAACATAGGCTATTTGAGAATCAAAAACATGGATGACGAAGCCGCAGAGGAGTTGATCACTTGGATGAGTCGCTGGAAGGACACTGAAGGCATAATCGTTGATGTACGAGACAATGGAGGCGGCAGCCGAGAGGCCTTACTGACGCTGGCAAGCTATCTGATAGCGGACGACGAAAAGCCGCTGGTGGTTAACGCAGCCAAGTATCGTTTGTATCCAGGCTTCGAAAAGGACCATCTTGCAGCCCGAAATATGTATCGTATCGATTCGAGCCAATGGAATCCCCGAGAAAGGCAGGCCATTCTTGCATTTGCAAAGCAATTCCAGCCAAA
>JBCCEO010000420.1:0-7134 GCA_039030255.1 Planctomycetota bacterium
AAGCACCCAAGCGAATGCTGGTCAGCTATTTTGCTTACGGCGCATATATGCCGGACGGAACGAGCGGAATTCCAAACAAGCTATCCGAAGCACATCATCCTTGGAGTTGGTGGCCCTGTCGCAATCCTGGCCCGCTAAGCTTCAATCAATCGACGGCTCCCTTCGAATCTCTCCGGGAAAACATTAGCTACCTTCGCGGCCTCGATCATCAAGGCGGTTGGTCGATGGGCGGGCATAGCAGCGGTGATGTCTTCGCGACCGGTGCTGACATGACGGAGCACGAAAAGACAAACAACATCTCGATTGACCAAGTCGCTGCCAACTTGCATGGTCACAAGACCCGCTATGCTTCGCTAGTGCTAGGAACCGAAGGTGGAACCGGAACGTACGGTTCCAGCAAAACGCTATCGCATCGTGGTCCTGGACGCCCGATTCCATCCATGCATCGGCCTCAAGAAATCTTCAATCGTTTGTTCAACCCTTACGCGGGTAAAGGTATCGAGCAAGTGCGTGCCGGGCTGAAACGCGAGGCCAGTATTCTGGATCTCATGTTAGAAAACAGCCAAAGTTTTAAGAATCGCCTCGGCAATGAAGACAGCCAGAAGGTCGACGAATACTTGGAATCCATTCGTTCATTGGAAAAGCGCGTCGAACGAACCAGTCAATGGACACACACGCCCTTGCCAGAGGTCGATACCAAGGGACTGAACCTGGAAGTTTCGCACAAAGATCCGCAAGAATACATTCGCTGCATGTACGACTTGATCTTCCTGGCCTTTCAAACCGACTCGACGCGATTTGCAACTTTGATGCTCGAAAGCGAGCAATCCCAAGGAAGCGAACTTTGGAATTACGCAACGTATGTCCTGGGATACAACGGCGCAACGCATGACATTGCGCACAAGCGACCGGCGGATTACTCGGGGCAATGGGATCGATGGAGAGCTGAACAGCACGCGTATTTCTTAAAACGCTTGCAGGACACGCCTGAAGGCGACGGGAACATGCTCGATCGATCCTTGGTGCTTTGGGGCTCGGCACATCCCCATGCCTCGCACAGCACGAAGAATTATCCGATCCAGCTAGCCGGCGGCAACAGCCTTGGATTCCAGCATGGCAAACTCCATGCCTTTGAAGGCGATCGCAAAGTCCCGCTAGCAAACCTATTCGTTTCGATGCTGAATGCACTGAACGTTCCAGTAGAAAAATTTGCAGACAGCACCGGGGAAATGAGCGAACTACGAGCCTAAGAAATGCATGTTCTTCGACAATTCTTACTCGGCTCGCTCGTCATCTGTTTTCTCCTGAGTGCGCCACTCCTTTGGGCAGAAGACAAACCACTGCCACGCGTTCTGATACTCAGCGACAACATCTATCAACAGCCCTCGCGAGAAGTAGCCAAGGAGCTGAAAGAAAAAACCGAGGTGATTTACATCGCCTTAAATCCGGGCGAAGTACGCAACACTACCAATGTCCTTTCAGATCTGGATCGCTTGCTGGGTGAGAAGCCCTGGGATCTCATCTTCTTCAACTGCGGTCTCGGTGATTTGGTTTACCGTGCGCCGAGGATGAAAGCCTTCCGTATTCTTCCGCCTGAGGCGGGTGGCGTCCGCACGACCAGCCCTGAGACTTATCAACGAAATTTAGAAACGTTAGTCCACAAACTCCGAGAATCGAAAGCAAAACTGGTTTGGGCCAGCACTACTCCCATTCGCCATTCCGCCAGCAATGTTTTTCAGTTGGGATCAGAGGTTGAGTACAACCGCATCGCGGCCGCCATCATGAAGTCCAATCAGATTCCAATCTGTGACATGTACACGCACGTCAAGGAACTTATCGACATGGATCGCCCCGCAAGCCACGGCGCCGATCCCTTCTTCTTTGACCGCAAACCCATCCATCCGCCCATCATCGAAACCATTCGCCAGCAGCTAGATCTCAAGTAAAGCTGCTTCGCGGTTTGTACGCATGGAGATCATCATCTATATCTAAGCCACCTGATTTACAAAAAATCCCGCGTTGGCTGGCAAAGCGGGACTTTTGATAGAAGGATCTAAGCGTTTTCGCCGAAATCAAGGAAGAATCTTGGAGACGTCGACGCCTTTTTTACGCAGGTTGTCTGCGATGGCTTGGGAGGCGGCGTTGGCTTCGGATTTCACTGCGGCAATCTTGCCTGCGGAAACGGCTAGCTTCAAACCTGGAACGCTTGGATGGATCTTGAGCACGTCCAGCACAAGCTTCTGCTCTTCGGGGCGAATGGCTGTGTCCATGGCTTGTTGACACATGTCCGCTCGCTGCTTGGGAGGCATGGAGAACTTGCGAGCAATTCCAATGTAGCCTCGCAGCGCACGAATCTGATACTTCTTATCCGCAGCAGTTTTGGACAAGTCGAGAAGCACAGGTGCGGCTTCGACTCCATTCCATTTTCCGAGCAATCGGCTGCTAGTATCCAACAGCTGCTCGTCGCCACTCTTGGCAGCCGTAGCGAGAGCCGCAAGTGCTTTCGTGCCGCCGACCTCGCTGACTATTTCGAGTAGCAAAGTCTGTGTCTCAGGATTCTTTGCTTGGCCAACAGCAGCTTCCAGCTGCGTGCTGCAAGCATCTTGATCTGGCATGCGAACGCTAGCGGCTCGAAGTGCTTTCGCAGCAACCGGACCATCTGTTGCATTCTTGGGCTCAATCACTTGGTCGATCAGCACGGAAAGCTGATTCAGCTGAATTGTCTCTCCCAGCGAAGTCAAGGCAGCAGCACGAACCGAAGCATCGACATGATTCAGGGCTTTCAAAAGGTCCTTCACGGCGTCGATCCTACGCATGCCAACCAACTCAAGTAGCAGTTGATAGTTTTGGGGATCGCTAGATTGAAGGAGCTCTGCAATTTTTCCGTCGACTTCTTCCCCAGGCAAAGCAGCCAAAGTCGCCTTAGCGGCCTCAGCCAGCTGCACTTCAGAATCCGAAGCAATCCCGAAGAGATCCTTCAAGCATGAAACGTCTCCGACCCGTTGCAACGCGTCCAAGGCCGAAAGACGCACCCGAATATCGCCCTGCTGCGCAGCCTTCAAAACTGCGGCGAGGTCAACCGTTTCAGTTCGGTCAGACATCAACTGGACGATCAACGCTGCTCGTTCAGGCGTAGTCTCAGCCAATTCCTGGGCGAGTTGCTTGTCGACATCGCTTCCTGGCAAGACGCGAGCGGTACCCAAAGCGACTTGGAACAGCTTCTTATCATCGGAACGAAGCGTCTCGACCAGCAACTCAATACCATTTGCCCCGCCTGCAAGAATAGCTCCTCGAGTTGCCTCGACGATGCGTTGTTTCGCGAGATCTGCCGTACGAAGTTCGTTGTAGATTTTGGCTGCCGCCTCCGAGTCACCTGACTTGTGCAGTTTTTCAGCACAGAGCACGTAACCGTCGGCGACTGCATTGAGCACATCGTCTTTGGAAGTGGTCAGTGCTTTCTGAAGGCTAGCCGTTGCCTGCACGTTGCCAACTAAACCGAGTGCGACGGCAGCAGCCGATGCGACTTGGCTATCTTCTGCCGTCAGTTGTGAGGCGAGTATTTCCACGGCCTCTGCATCGCGCCGAACACCGATGGAGTTGAGAACGCCAACGAGCTGACGCCCTTGCACCGACTCGGCTGCTTCGCGAAGCGCCTTGCTGGACGCTTCAGCTGGAATTGCCTCGAGCGCGATGCGAGCCCATGAAGACATCTTGGGATCTGGCAATAGTTTCGCAAGTTCTGGAACTGCCTTTTCGGTACCAAAGATTGCCAGTTTTTTACAGGCAATGGCCTTTTCTTGTAGAGGTGCGTCCGAACTGAGGATTGCCACCAAGGCCTCTTCTTGATTCGCGGCATCATCGCCGCGAACCGAAGCTGAGAACAGCAAAAGGAATGGAAGGAGTAGGAGAATTTTTTGGAACTGTTGGATGGAGTGATACATTTTGGGAATCCGATTTTTTGATTTGTTTTATAAAAATGAAAGTCGGTGTGGCGTCCTAGACGCGCCACGGTTCCCGCAATGCTTCCGACAGCATGCGATTGGCTTGATCATCATCGACAAAGGTATTGGTCGCGTTGTCATATTTGACTTGTCGATCCAGATACAACGCAACGTTCGCAGCGTGACAAGCGATATGGGCGTTGCAAGCCGCTTGAGCATTGCCCTTGGGCTGACGTCGTGTTTTTACGCAATCCAGAAAATCTCGCACATGGAAAGTGGCTGGATAGCCGCCAATCTCAGCGACTTCACGTCCAGCAAGCAACTCGGGCGAGCTCAGTACCATCTTGCCGCTATCGCCCGCCTCAACCCAGCCGTCCTCGCCTTCGAATCGCACTGGGCAGGAACCCAGTGGAATCCAACCTTTTTCGCGGAAAATCAGCTCGGTTCCATTCTCGTAGCGAGTCACCAGCTCGCCGTCTACTGGCGTGTTGTATTCGACGGGTGGCGGACAATCATTGACGGCCCATTGGCAGAGATCCACGCAGTGAGAACCCCATTCTAGGACTCCGCCACCGCGGAACGCTCCGACGAATCCTCCACCTTTCTCAAAGTTGAAACCGTCGAGCAACTTTTTGTTATAAGGTCGCCAAGCCGCTGGGCCGAGATACATGTCCCAGTCCACAGCTTCTTTGTCTGGCTCAGCCTCTTCTGGCAGCCAGCCGCTCATGATGGCTTTCATGCCCATCGGGTGCGCGTAGACTTTTTTAAGCTTGCCGAGTTTACCCGTCCGGGCCAATTCACAAGCAAAAGCAAAGTGCGGCAGGTTACGACGCTGCGTCCCAGCCTGGAAGACTCGGCCCGTGCGAGCCATCGTGTCCGCCAGGACCAAGCTTTGGTTGATGTTCTTAGTAACTGGCTTTTCGCAGTACATGTCCTTGCCAGCCCGCGCAGCCGTCATGGCTGCGGTCGCGTGCCAATTGGGGCCAGTGGCAATTAAAACCGCATCGATATCGCTGCGGTCCAGCAAGTCTCGGAAATCGCGATACGTGTCACACTTGTTGTTGCCATAGTGCTTGTCCACGATGGATTTTACTTCCAGCTGCCGCTTGCGTTTGATATCGCAAACCGCGACGAACTGAACATCTTTTTGCGGCAAGAAACAACTTAGGTCATAACCGCCTCGGCGGCCGATGCCGATTCCACCAACGATAATACGTTCGCTTGGAGCGACGGCACCATCACGGCCAAGGACAGAACTGGGAACAATCATCGGTGCGGCCAGTGCGGACGCCGCTACAGTCGACTTTAAGGCTGCTGATTTTACGAAACGACGCCTGGATATTGTACGACTCATTTTCGTCTCCTATTCATGGAAGATCGAGGTGAGGATTAGATTGAGGGGGTGGGAAAGACTGCCTTTGGGCACGACTTGGGTACTTTCGAAACAGTCATAGGCTGAGTGTACCCCTTCGCCTGCCGCTATTCCACAGAAGCGGCGAATTTCACCCGCGATTTCCTGCGCGAGCTTGAGCCGCAGCTTTCGCCGAGACTACCCCGATTTAGGCCTGCCGATCAGGACTCTCCTCTTCTAAATAGCCCTCGCTGAGTTGGCTAACGACTTGCCGCAAGTTGTGCTAGTATTGGTTTGCTTGAAATCACATTCCAAAGATGCGAACCGCTTCCCGACCTCCCCCAACCATCCACTTTTAGTTCCATCGTGAAAAAGCCGAATCTGGAATATTTTTTGTTGGCCATTCTGCGCGCCAGCACGTTCATGTGCTTCGCAGGCTGGACATGGACGCATCTCTATTGGGAAGGCCCCTACACCTCATTGCTCTGGCATGAAGGCACTTTCGAACTGGCCGAATCCTGGGGAGTTAGCTGGGAAGAATATGTCGGCACAGGAGCCAACGATGGCATCGTGCAAAAGTGGATTGGACGAATTGGTTGGCTCTACTTATTGTGCACGATTTTAACGCTCACCGTACGCAAGAATTCGCGCTTTCAAAAAGCGGCTCTGCTCGGAGGTAGTTTACTGTTAGTCGTATTGAGCTATGCGAAATACGTCGGCGCGCAACAGCAGCTCCCCATGTTTATCGAACATGGTGGTCAAATACTAACACCTGTGATCCTGGTCTTGGCCTTGTCGTATGGTCCGCGCCATCGCGCTACTGTCATCACCGCGATTGTCGCCTTCATCATGACATTTGCGGGCCATGGGAGTTTCGCTATCGGGCTTTGGCCGACTCCGGCCAACTTTTATGGAATGACTCGCGTCGTTCTGGGCGTCGAATACGAAACAGCCAACCTTATACTGCGCATTGCAGGAGTCCTGGATTTCGTTGTATGCGTGGCGATTTTCGTGCCTTACATCAAGCAAGCTGCCGCGATCTACTCCGCAGCCTGGGGATTCTTGACGGCAATAGCGAGACCGGTGGCGGGCATGTCAACAAGTCTCCTGTATTTTGGGGCGGACCAATTCCTGCATGAGGCCGTGTTGCGCGGGCCCCACTTCCTGATTCCAACGTATCTATTCTGCTTGTGGACCTTCGGCAGCAGTAGCGATCCAGAATCACCAAGCGAAGAATCAGTTGCAGCCGAATAGCGCAGTTGATAGCGAACGAAAGTGGAACAATTGCCTCAATTGTTATCGCCGCCCTGCACAAGAGTGTGCGTTTCCGCTTACAGCCACCCTCTGCTTGCGGAGGGTCGGACGATAGTCCGGGGAGGTTCTTCCTGTTCCACCACGTACCAAGCAGGCGTCTCCTGAATCGCCGAAAGTCTTGACGACGTCCGCTACGAGTTTCTTGGAGACGCGTACTTTCGGCGGAGCGAAAGAAGACAATAAGGCGGTAAGCAGTTGAGGACAACTGATCTACTATAGGGATGCTCTACAAAAATCCGCGGAAGAGAATAAACTATCGGTAGCCTCCCAACCCACATAGGAAATTCATCCCATGCAATCTTTGAAGCTCTTTGCGTTCTGTCTGGCCATTTTCGGGCTTATCTCCCCTTCGCAGGCGCAGCAGAAAAAGAATCAGAAACGCCCTGGTCGCGCAGTTCTTGAAATACCTGAAGTAGAAAAGAAGGACATCATCTGCTTCGCACTCTACACCGTGCACGACAAGACCTTGAAGCTCACCGCGCAGCTGTATCCACTGGGCGACGATGATGACAAAACCGTGGCCTGCAT
>JBCCEO010000421.1:0-7125 GCA_039030255.1 Planctomycetota bacterium
CGGAAACACTGGGTTTTTTGAAGTACCCCCGCAAGGACTCGAACCTTGGACCCGCTGATTAAGAGTCAGCTGCTCTAACCAACTGAGCTACGGAGGCGTTGGTTATCTTCGACGGGAAAGGATAGTATCCGAACTAGCCGGTGAGGCAACCCCTCCTAGCCGTCTGCATGCCAGAAGACAGCAGTTTCGCAGGGAATGTTCAGGGTAGAAGGGATGTTGAGGGAAGATTGTGGCGAAGTGTGCGGGGACATGGGTGACAGGTCGGAGATTGGGAGAACTGGCTGGTTTACAAAGGGGATGGGAAGAACCTCCCCGGCCCTGATTGGCCGACCCTCCGCGAGCAGAGGGTGAGTTGAAGGGGGAAGACCGGTATAGGCAGATGTTGCTAAGTGAAGGCAGAGGTGTGATCGAAGGTTCGGATGGGCAGGTTTTTCGGCCAGATTTGAGGATGAGGCGGGGCTTTATGGACGGAACTAGAGGGCTTGGCTGGGGTTTGATATGACGGTTGGCTACAATAACACTGGAGTATAGTCCTCCTATTGTCAGATAATCCTCCATCTCACCCCTATCCGCCCTCCTAGCGGGCGTTCAAGCAAATCAAAGGTGCTGAATATGCGTACAGTAGTGCTTTCGGTTGCGATCCTTGCGATCCTCGCTGCTCCCGTCCTGGCTCAACGTGGCGGTGGCCGCGGTGGCGATGATGGTGGACGAGGTCGAGGTGGTCCCGGTGGCGGCTTCGGTGGCGGGCCTCCTGGTGGTGGATTCGGCGGTGGTACTCCAGGCGGAGGCTTCGGACGAGGTGGAGGAGACCGCGGAGGTGGAGGTGGTTTCGATATCGCTGGAATGATCAGCCGTTACGATTCCAACAAAAACGGAATGATTGATCCCAGTGAAAATACGGGGATGGCCGCCATGATGCTTTCCCGAATGGCACAACGTGATCCGAGTATTGATACTTCCAAGCCTATTCCAATCTCAAAACTAACCGATGCGATCAATCGGGCACGTAGCGGTGGTACTGGTGGGGGGCCTCCAAGTTCTGGTGGCGGTGGAAGCAGTAGCTCGTCCAGCAACGAACCTGAATTGTTAGTTCCAGACTTCAGCTTGGGTTCCGAGCCGATGGTTCCAGAAGGTTTTGGGGCAACGAATTCAGCTTTATTTTCAGTCAAAGTTGAAGAGCGTGACATCAAGGAAGGCGAAGAACGAATTCGCCGCTATGATACGAACAAAGACGGCAAGCTCTCGAAGGAAGAACTCCGATCCGGTCGCTGGTCGGATGATCCCATGCAGTATGATCGCAATAAGGATGGCTTCTTGACCGCCACAGAATTGGCATCGCGATATGCGAATCGCCGAGTTGCGGAATCGGAGCGTCGTGAGGAATGGAGTCGTGGTCGCGAAGGCGGTGGCAGCGGCTGGGGACGCGGCGGCGGAGAGTCTGGTGGCTGGGGCCGTAGCGGTGGCAGCGACGGTTGGTCGAAGTCGGGTGACAATAAGAAACGCGAAGTGGGGCGATTCGGCGACGCCAAGAGTTATCGACTTAACGACAGCGAAGGTGGAGACGATTTGCCAGCTGCACTGGCGCGGATGGACAAGAACGGCGATGGCACCGTGCGAATGAATGAGTTTTCGCAAAAGTGGAATCAAGATGTCCTGGCCGCCTTTCAAAAGTTCGACATGAACAAAGACGGCGTCATCACGGCCCAGGAAAGTAACGCGGCTTTGGAAACGGGCGTGCGTCTTGACGATGACATTTTCAGTGGCTCGAGTTCAAGTTATGCATCGAAGAGTCGTGACAATGGCGATAGTGGCAAGGATGATCGTCGCGGGGATCGTGGTTCGCGCGATTCAAGTTCTAGCTCGTCGGAATCTCGAGTCAAAAAGCCCTCTAGTATTGGCAAGTCGGATCCGAAGAACGCGGAATACGTTGAATGGGCCAAGAAGCAGATTAGCAAGTATGATAAGGACGGAAATGGTGAGCTTACCAAGAGTGAGTGGGAGCGCATGATTATCAAGCCTGTCGGTGCGGACGCTGATGGTAATGGTGTGATTACCGTTGAGGAATACGCTCAGTTCCGCGCCGCGAAGAGTCGTTAAGTCCGATGGAAGTCTGTGTTAGAGTAAAAGGAAAAGGCGTCCTGGCGGACGCCTTTTTTCGTGGAGTAAGGCCGGGGTAGGAGGAGATAGGGAGGGGCCTAGCTTACGCTGCGGTTTAGTTTTCTTTTTCGTTGGCTTCGCCGGATTGGGCTTTGTGACTGGCGATGTAGGTGCGGTAGGTGGGACGGCCGAGTAGCTTGTTTTGAATAACGTGGACTGCAGTAGCGACTTCGCTCTTGTCGAGCGGGTGAAGCTCAGGCAATTCAAAGAAGGCTCCAGCTGCTTCGGCGATTTTGGCCCAGCAATCAGCCTCGGCTTCGTTCAAGCCAGCCGCCATGATCGCCTTGCGATCCTTGGAAGCACTTGACTCTGCGTCGGAGTCATTTGCCTTTTCATCGCTGTCTGTGTTTTCCTGGCCCGAGGCAGTGCCTAGGAGCGATGCAGTGGAAAGTATGGCACCGGCACCGAGCACCAAAGATCGGCGTGGAAGAGCTGATTTGGTTTCTAGTTCTGTCTCTGACATGTGTTGTACCGTTGGTTAAGTGTAAGGAGCGAATGCACGGCTGACGTTGGAAGCGTGATTGCTAGAGTGAAATCTTGGTACCGAGCACTTCCAAGAATTGCCGGATCCACGCAGGGTGGGCGGGCCAGGCAGGAGCGGTTACCAAGTTGCCGTCGGTGTGCGCGTTGTCAAAAGTTTCTGCCGCTGGCACGTAGGTTCCACCGGCTTGGGTAAGTTCAGGACTGACCGCTGGGTAGCAACTGCAGCTTCTACCGCCGATGACATCCGCGGCGATCAAGATCTGGGGACCGTGACAGATGGCTGCAATAGGTTTGTCCGCAGCCGCGAACTCACGAACCAGGGCCAGCACACCCTGGTCGAGTCGCAGGTACTCGGGGGCACGGCCACCTGGGACAACCAAGGCGTCATAATCCGACGCATATATTTGATCGAAATCGGCGTTGAGCCCGAAGTTGTGGCCGGGTTTTTCCGTGTAGGTCTGGTGTCCTTCGAAATCATGGATGGCCGTTGCGATGCTCTCTCCTGCTTTCTTGCCCGGACAGACAGCGTGGCACTCGTGGCCAATCATGCTCAGCATCTGAAACGGCACCATGACTTCGTAATCTTCCACAAAGTCACCGACGAGAAAAAGGATTTTTTTAGCAGCCATTGCCAGCTCCATTTTAGGACGAAAGGGGAAGCATTTGCGAAGGAATGTGATCGACGTTAGGCTTCGGGGCTTCAGCAACCCTCCGCGTTAGCTAGGGAGGCTGTATTGTTCTTAGCTGACGCTCGCCTTAGCCGTTTTCCTCGCCTACGCTTCGGGTTAGTGTGGTTCGTTTCCCTCGCTTAGGCGTCGGGTTGGTGAAGATTATTGCCCTAGCTTACGCGGCGGGTTGGTGAAGATTGTTTCCCTCGCTTAGGCGTCGGGTTGGTGAGAGGAAAGCCGTGAGTTAGTCGCCGCCTGATTCGTTTTCGTCGCCACTGTCACGCTTCTGAAAGTAGAGCTTCATGGGGACTTCGCCGAAGGGCAGGTTGTCGCGAAAAACGTTAATCAAGTAGCGTTGGTAGCTGGCCGGAAATCCATGCGGCATGTTGCACATGAAGATAATGGTCGGCGGCGTGGTTGCAATCTGCGAGGCGTAGTAGACTTTGGGGCGCCGGTGGAGGTAAAGCGGAGGTTCTTGACGCTGTATTGCTGCTTGTACCAGTTTGTTCATCTTAGCCGTAGAAACACGTGTCTGGCTTTGCTTGAACAACATCTGAGCATGGTTGAGCAAGGACTTCACGTTCTTCCCTGATTCGCCCGTGACAAATGCGATTGGGCAATAAGTCATCGTTGGGAAGTGCTCTCGCAGGTAGCGTACCCAGCGTTCGGTCGGCGTCTTGCCAGCCACTTTGTCCCACTTGTTCACCACGAAAATGCAGGGCTTGTATTGTTGTTCGATGTAGTGGGCCAGTTGTTTGTCAACTTTGCTGATGCTCTCTGTGCAGTCGAAAAACAGCAGCGCAACATCCGCACGGCGAACACTGCGTTGTGCACGGTGCAGACCATAGAAATCGATATCCGTCCGAATACTCTTGTTGCGTCGGAGGCCAGGCGTATCGATGGCGACGAAACGGTGTCCGTCGAGGTCGAAGTGGACGTCCACGCTATCGCGCGTCGTACCCGCAACTTCGCTGACGATCATGCGTTGTGCTTTGGCCAGCGTGTTGACGAAAGTACTTTTGCCCACGTTGCGTCGACCGACGATCGTCAGTTTCATACGCGGGGTTTCTTGGGGCTTTTCGTCTGCACTTTCGGCTGGCAAGCGTTCAAAGATTTCTTCGAAGAGTACATCCTTGTTACGATTTTGCAGCGTGCTGATGGGAATCAACCAGCCTCTTCCCAGCTTGTGGAACTCCAGTGCTTGATTGTCCAGTCCCTGATGATCGGTTTTGTTGGCGAGCAGAAGAATGGGCTTTTCGACTTTGCGCAATCGCTCGGCCACGAATTCGTCTAAGGAAGTGAGACCCGCTTTGGTATCGACGACGAACAGCAGAACATCAGCCTCTTCGATTCCGGCTTCGATTTGCTGTTCGACTTCCTTGGTCAAATTGTCGGAATCTTCGATCCCCATTCCGCCCGTGTCGATCAGTTCGAAGAATCGCTCCTCGTGTTCAATGAGAGTCACCATACGGTCTCGCGTAACACCGGCCATGTCGTCGACGATGGCAAGACGGCGCCCATCCAGCCAATTAAAAATACTGCTTTTGCCGACGTTGGGGCGACCAACGATTGCTACACGTGGAACAGCCATGGATTGAAAACGCTGGAACAGTGCGTGCTTTGAACGAATACTGGCGGGACAAGCGACACGCGACTCTGCGTATTGGTTGGTTGAAATCCCAAGAATCGAGGATGCGAATTTTAACTGGGATCGATGAATTCGGCGAGTGTCAAAAGCTGGTCGAGCGAAAGACGCAGGCATATTAGATCGGTGTGCTCGGCTGCCGCTCCGCGAACTGGCGTAAATCGAGTATGATTGGCCGACTGCCGCTGGTACAGCTGCCACATGCTTCGGGCATCAAATACGGTATATAGATTGATGGATTCGGCTCAACTCGCAAAAACGCTTACTCAGGTGATGGAGAATTACCGTCGTCTGGGGCTGCAGCATGTGGGGTGCGCCGAGCCTTCCGAAGACTTGTTGGCCGCCGTCGATCAAATGAACTCGGTGTCGATTGACGTGCAAGATGCGTCGGCCGCTCCGTCTGGCGTGTCCAATGCATCGGTGACGGGAACGGATCGAAAAACGACTTCTATTGCTGCGCCTTCGGCTGTTGCTGTGCCTTCGGCTGTTGCTGTGCCGGCGGGTGCCCCATCTCGGGCAGTTGCGCCGATTCCACAAAGTGCTTCGCCCGGCACTTGGGCGCTCCCTGTCTTAGATACCGCCGAGCGCACGCCGCAATTGGCCGAAATAAGCGCGCGGGTACAACTGTGTCGGGCTTGTAATGACATTGTTGGGTATCGGCAGCAGACGGTGTTCGGAGTCGGAACATTGCGTCCCAAAATTTGTTTCATGGGCGAAGCACCAGGAGCAGACGAGGATCGGCAAGGTGAGCCCTTTGTCGGAAAAGCTGGGCAGTTGTTGACGCGTATTATCAAAGCAATGAAGCTTGAGCGCGAACAAGTTTATATCCTGAACGCGCTGAAATGCAGGCCACCTCAAAATCGAACGCCTGTTCCTGATGAAATCTCGAACTGCCGCGGATATGTGGAATCGCAGCTCGAGATTTTGCAGCCCGAGTATTTGGTTTGCCTTGGAGCAGTTGCCGTCCAATCCTTGTTGCAGACAAAGCAACCCGTGGGAAGATTGCGAGGACGCTTTCACAGTTACAAAGGTGCGCGGGTCGTGGTGACTTACCATCCTTCCTATCTACTGAGAAATGCAGACGCAAAGAGATTTGTTTGGGATGATATGAAAATGTTGCTAAAGGACATGGGCATCGAGGTCTAGTCACCTCTGGATGTGGGCTCAGCTTTCAACTTTGTCGTTCAGTGTTCGTAAATGGGCCAAAACCGATTCGGGTAAGTGATCCAAATGGTAGCCACCTTCGAGCAGACTGACGATCTTGCCCTCGCAGTAACTCTTTGCGACCTCGACGACTATCTCGGTTAGTTTTCCAAAGTCCTCACTGTCTAGGCAGAGTGAGCCTATTGGATCGTTGCGATGAGCATCGAAGCCCGCGCTGAGCAAAATGAGTTCGGGTTTTACTTTGGCCGCGATACGATCCAAGCCCATTTGAAAGCCGTCAAAAAACTGCTGACGCAATATGCCCCCCGTAACGGGTCGGTTCATGATCCAGCCAAGTCCCGCGCCACTGCCTGTTTCACTCTCGGAGCCCGTACCGGGGTAAAACGGACTGCGGTGAATGCTAAAAAATCCAACTCGACCGTCTTCGTAGAACGCGTCCTGAGTCCCATTACCGTGGTGTACGTCCCAATCGACGATCAACACGCGATGCAGTCCTTTTGCAATCGCTTGGTGCGCTGCGATGGCGACATTGTTCAGCACGCAAAACCCCATAGCTCCGCTCGGAAGGGCGTGGTGTCCCGGTGGCCGGATGGCTGCAAAGGCTCGCTGGGCCTGGCCATCTGCTACCTTCGCAACTGCATCTATGGCAGCACCCGCACCCATCGTGGCGGCCTTCCATGTTCCATTGCAAACCATTGTGTCTGATTCGATCCGCCCGGCATCTTGTTCGCACCATTGACGAAGCTGAGCAACGTAGCTGGACTGGTGTGCGGTTGTCAAAGCGTCGATTGAAGCGGGTTGCCAAAGGGGTGTTGTGCAGCGATCTGTCCAACCAGCAGTATTCAGGGCTTCGTTTACTCGAGTGATACGTGCGATTTGTTCGGGGTGGGAGCCCGTGTTGTGCAGTTCGAAGCACGAATCTTGGTACAGCAACATTGTTTCTACCTGTTGATTGGTTGGGCCAATAGGATCGCCTAATCGTAATAACCGACGCATTGAAGTTATCAC
>JBCCEO010000422.1:0-7096 GCA_039030255.1 Planctomycetota bacterium
ATCCAATGGTGGTGTCGATGCAAACTGGCTGGTCAAGCATGGTATTCCGACTGTCACTATCGGCTGTGGCCAGCGTGATATCCACACCAACAAGGAATCTTTAGTCATTGAGGATTATATTGCTGCTTGCGAGATTGGTCGGTTTATGATCGAAGAAATCGCATAGCGGAGAAGCAGATGGAAATCGATGACGAACTATGCCTTTGCTTTCATGTAAGTTGGCGAAAGGTGATGAACTTTATTCGCATTGAGCGTGTGAAGTTTCCAAGTCAGTTGGCCGAGTGTCAGAGTGCTGGTACGGGGTGCGGCTGGTGTCGCAAAGCGATGCGGCGCTTAGTCGATAAGATGGATGCGGGCTGCCCCGACGCAGAGGAGCTACAAGCGTGGCTCGATGAAGTGTATCCAAATCAGGCTTCCTACGCGGCGGGTCGCAAGTCGCATATTGCTAGCGGTGCTGGTCGAGCTCCGCAAGCAGGCGAATAGCACGTTAGCTAGGTGCAGGTGCTTGATTTTAAGCACAGGTGCATTTTTGTGATTTATTCGCTAGGCACGCGTCTTCGCGGCGCAACTCGTGTTTTGTCAAGCGAAATCGCAGGAAACTGAGAATCATTTTAGAATCTCAAATTAGGTACTGTAAAACTGAAAGGAATTGTTTTATACTGTTTGCAGCCAAGTTGATACTTCGCACTTACACCGCAAACTGATGCTTATTCGGCAACTCTTTGCTAAAGTAAGGCTAGGGCCTACCAATCTTGTCGAACAGTAACAGGTACTCGGAACATACCTAGTAGTGTTCGGCTCCCTCCGTTGGATTTATTTTTTGTTGCTTGGCTGAACAGGGAAGAAACGTGCTGGCTGCGCGTCCGTCAAAACAGATTTTGAAAACGCGCTGATTTCGTTTTTCTATTCTTCTTTTCCTCATTCCCTATTCTTCAAGGAGCCACAAGCATGGCTGGTCGCGCTGCTACTGCTGTGAAATCTCGGGCAAAAGCTAAGTCTACTTCGAAGGTTTCTGCTCGTACAAAATCATCCAAGACTGCCTCATCCGCAAAAACCACTTCACCGTCCGCAGAGACTGCAAAGGAAGCACCTAAGCCGAAAACTCGACGTCGCACGAAAACAGAGACTCGAACCCGAATTTATTGGGCGGTCTTCAACCAGAGTCTCAAGCGTGTTGCTGTGTTCGAATTTGACCAGAAAGGTGAAGCTGAAAAGCGTGCGGCAAAGTTAACTAGTAGTTCTGGAGATCAACACTTCATTCAGAAGATCAAAGCTACTGTGCAAGTCTAGGTTACCTTGACTATCACTCAACGATCTACCGGAGTTCATGCTCCGGTTTTTTTATGCGCTCTCTGGGGCGAGCAAAATCGTTAAGCAACTAGAGAAGCAGTTTGATTGCATAGGCATGACAGGCGCTGCCAACGATCACCATCATGTGCCAGACGGCGTGCGAATACCGAATACGACTACTTAGATTTAGAAACACGACGCCGATCGAATAACTTAGGCCACCGAGCAGCATCCACAAAAAACAAATCCACGGTGTTGTTGGAATCAAAGGGATTGCTGGTAGCCAGCCAAGGGCAAGATAGGTGATTGTGGTAACCGCGTTGATACGGTGCGATGCAAAGACTTTCGAATAAAAACCAATGGCGGCAACAATCCAGATCCCCACAAGCAAGCACCAACGCCAGTTGCCACTGGTACCTTCCCAAACGAAGGGAGAGTAAGTGCCAACAATGAGGAAGTATATCGTGCCTTGATCCCAGGCCCGTAGGCGATTGCGGCGATTGGGTTCTTCTACAGCGTGCGAAAGGGTCGAGAATAGATAGACAATGGCCATCGAAAGGCAGAACAAAAAGCAACATGTGCGCAGACCGGCGTCTGCAGTTTGTGTTGCTTGCCAAAAGAAGATGCCTGCGGCAACGCTAAGCACGATCCCAAGCCCGTGCGTCACAACATTGGCGCGCTCATCCTCAGGGCTCAGGTAAAGAACTTCTTCCGCATTATTCTCGCCGTCAGTTTGTTTGGCTGGATCTGGCAACAGGAGTCGGCCTTCTTTTCTTTGGGAATCAGTCGTTAAATGCAAATCCTAAGAACTTCGCGACGGCTATCGGTAGAGAGGATTGAGCAGCCACAGGATGCTAGCATTGCAGCCAAGTTCAAGGCGGTGTTACGGCGATACGGAATTAGCCTAGGGAGCGAACGCTCAAACTGCTAGGATTCGACCTTCTGCTCTAACAATTCTTGGCGTCATGGAAGATGCAAATGGATAGTCTTGGGATAACACGCGAACCAAATCGGCTCACACGACGTCAGCAAAGCAAGAGGTTCTTTCTTAGCCCGTCTCTGTGCCTAGCGTTTGCCCTCGTAACGACAAGTGTCGTCTCGGCCCAAAACGCGCCGCAGGCAGGACCCTACGGTGGTCAACAGCCGATAGCAGGTCAACAGCCGATAGCAGGTCAACAATCCAACGGGCAGCCTTCAGGGGCCAATCAAGGGTTATCCGGGCCTACTACGCAGATCCCCGTCATGAAAGCTCAGCAAGCAATTCAGCAAGGGGTGGCGGTGGCTCCGCAACAACCCTTTCCGCAATTAGGGCCAGATGAGCAAACATTCTTGGACCAAGTATTGCAGGTCTGGGAGCAAAGAACGGCACAGGTGGAGCGATACACGTGCAAGTTTCATCGCTGGCAATACGACCCAACGCGTTATTGGAACAAGCAGAACCCCGATGCTTCTCACTATTCGGTGGCCCAGGGCGCGATTAGGTATATGGCTCCGGACAAAGGGTGTTTCGAAGTGACCGAATTGAAGGTCATTGGAAATGTAGATCCTCCCGAATACCGACCGGATCCGCAGCGACCCTTTGGGGAGTTTTGGATCTGTGATGGCGCTTGGGTAAAGATTCGCGATCGCAACACGAAGAAAGAACAGCAGTTCGAGTTGCCTCCGAGTCAACGGGGAGAACTAATTGAAGATAGTCCCCTGCCCTTTTTGTTTGGTGTGAAGGCCGAAAAGCTGAAGCAACGTTATTGGTTGCGACCAATCAAGCAGGATCAAGAGTCGGTTTGGTTGGAAGCCTGGCCAAAACGTCCTGATGATGCAGGCAATTATTCGCGAGTGCAAATTGTGCTTTCGCGAAAGGATATTCTGCCTAGTGCCCTGATCGTTTTCCTCCCGAATTGGGCCGCCGATGCAGATCACAAAGAAATATATCAATTTACTGACCGCAAGACTCCATCTGAAGGAGTCCTGCAGCAGATGTTTGGCATGGGCAAGAATTTCATTGCGAAGCCGCTTGGGTCTGACTGGCAAGTGGAAAAGTTTCCGTGGAAAGACCCTCAAAAAGTAGCGATGCCGCCGGCCAACAATCCTGCCGGGCCCAATGCTGGAGTCAATCGCTAGAGCCTGCCCCAAAGATGCCCCAATACAAACTTTGGAACAGTAGAAGCTGTTCGCGCGGCCATTCCTTTGGTCCGAAAATAGCAGTTCTCTTCTCGCTTGTTTTATGCATCTGCTTGCAGCAGGGCTGCTTGCGACCGCACTTGATTCAGAGGCAGCAAATTCAGCAGGCGTTTCGAAAAATTGACGTCCTGGAAGTTGGGGGGCAACACATCACTGACCCAGGAATAATTCGCGGTTTGAAAGAAATCCATGCCCGAGCAAAATGGGACCCGATCCCCATTACTATGCCAGCTGATTCCATTGCGATAACCGGTTTGCAAAACGGGCAGGAAAGATTCAAGGTAATCGTCGGATCAGGGTGGATCATGGATGTGGGCGCGGATGGAAGTGTCTTGCGACAAGCGAGAATGAGCGAAAGCGATAGGATTTGGTTCGAGAAATTCATTCGCCCCAAAGCTGCATCGCAAACGACGAACCTAAGCACTCACTACGTTACTTAGGCATCACCAAGTCACGGTGGCTTGCTTTGCGTCGCTGAGAATCTCTTCGTAGCTCAAGTGCTCCACTTCTTGGCCAGCGATTTCGATTTCGTAGAATCCGTTGTAGCCCTTGTCTTGGAGCACGGAAATTATCTCCGGCAAGGGTACATGACCTTGACCAAGCAGGCAACGATTCTGTTCCCCCAACGGAGCGTGTTTGGCGTCTCCGAGCTGAACTAGGCGGATGAAGGGAACGATGGAGTCAAGCCAAAGCATGTTGGTTTCGTCCTGGGCCAAATGGTAGCAATCAAACGCGATTCCCAAGTTGGGGTTGTCGATGGCAGATATCAGATCCAAACACTGTGGTACTGTGTTGACGAAGGAGCAGTCGAAGGAGCATCCTGCGTGCATGGGTTCGATTGCGAGTTGCACACCTACAGCTTGCCCCGCTTCGGCCAAGTCGCGGAGTGCTTCGCGAAAGAGTCTGTTTGCGTGCCCCTTGGTGTGTCCTGCTCGGCCTCCCGACAGTACTGTCACCGTTTCAGCGGAAATGTCGGCTGCAAGTTGAATCGTGTCCAAGGCATCGCGAAAGCTTTCGCGGTAGCTGCGTCCATCGCTACCCGTGAATCCGCCGATCCACTGAAGCGAAGAAATCTTAAGTCCGTGTTCACGGAGAAGTTCAACGCCTTTTTCTTCGCCATAGTCGGCTAACTTCGGTCGCCATATCCCAATGGCTTCAAAGCCAGCCGCATGGTAATGCAAGACATCCTCTTCGAACGTCCAGCGATAGGTAGACAATTCGCTTACCGAAAGTCGCAACATCCCTGCTACCCAGAATATATTCGTGGTTGGTGGATTAGTTAGTTGAGGAGTGATGCTTGAATGAAAAGTTGTCGACTCCTACGTCGACCAAGCATGAACTACCCACCAACAAAGCTTCAAGTAGATTTCTCAATCGACGCATTTTGGAAGATTCTTTCGAAGCTGTAAAGCGAAGTTGACTGCGGTAGCAACGCATTCTTCGCGAAAATAAAATCTCAAAAATGATCTTGCTAGAATTTAGAAAACACGCTCCAGCGTTGTTTTTGTTTTGGTAGCTCCGATACTTGTAGCTTTCCGCTACCTGCAAAAAAAACCAGCGTCAAGTTTTCTGCCCGAGATTGTTTGCAAGCTAAGTCGATCGCTCTCAGGCCTCTTGCCGGTTGCCGAAAAGAACCAGTCGCAGATTTCTTGTTGGGTTGGCTGCGTGCAATGGGCGCTCAGCAAAATACGACCGTCTTCCCGGAGCAACTCTGTGCACTGTTGCAATAGAGTTGGCAAATCTTCAGCTAGATTCCATTGCTGGCCTTTCGGTCCATGGCCAAAAGCTGGCGGATCCAACGCGATTAAATCGTATGAGTTCTTACGACGTTTTTCTCGTGAAACGAATTTGGGTACATCCTCTGTGATCCAGCGGATGGGCAATTCATGCATATCGCTGATCGCAGCGTTTTCCCGCGCCCAGCGGACAGCTGGTTCGGATGCATCGACATGAATACAATGTGCGCCGCAATGTGCCATGGCCAGGGTTGTACCGCCGGTGTAGGCAAAGAGATTTAATGCTTGCAGTGACTTGCCTGGATTCGCTTGCATTCGCGAATGCAGCCATGTTTGAAGCCACCTCCAGTTCGTTGCCTGCTCAGGGAAGACTCCTACGTGTCCATAGGGCGTGACTTTGAGTGCGAAGTGGATGGAATCGAAGCGTATCTGCCAAGCCTGGGGTGTATTTAGCTTGGGGGTTTTTGCTTTGGCATCGATGACCGCATCCACCTGCGACCAAAGCGCGGGATCGTCTTTGGAATGTCCGTCGGCAGCTGGACAGGGGCGATCGAGCCAAAGCGGGCCGAAACGTTCCAGTTTTCGACCTGCTCCAAAATCGAGTAGCTCGTACTCAGTAGCTTCCCACATGGAGATTGGATTCACGAATACTTTAGCTACTAGTTCTCGTCATTGCCGAACAGTTGCTCCTCAAATCGGTCTGCTTGCCAAGCGATTGCGGTAACCGTACGAGTCAATTCCAAGGGATCTGCCGTATCGGCAAGCAAATTGCCACGAATGACAAGCGTTTCTACATCTTCGTCTTTGCGAATCGCAAAAGCGCCGTGTACTAGCTGAGAGTTGAATCGAAGCAAGGTGATGGCATGCTTCGGAACCATCGCGCCGCAAGTTGACCAAAAACAAATCAGCTTGTTTTCTTTTTCATCTTGCTGCGCAAAGTCCGTATGCACGATCTGCTTCCGTAGCGTCCCAATCGGTACCGTGATTTTCCAGTGGTCACCATCCTCTTCCAAGCCCCAGTTTGAGCTTGTTGCAATCTGTCTTAGAGCATTGCGGGCGTCCTCCTTGGACGGGCCGGCGAGTTGTGAAAAATCAATTGGGCGCCCACTTGGCGCCGTCGAAGCGGCCGAAGCAGCGCTTGCGGCGGCTGCACCTGCTGCTGCGGGTGCAGGGCCGCCTGCCGGCGGTGCAGCTGGCGGGGGAGCTGGCACCTGCTGCATAGCTTGTTGAAGCATTTGCGGCAGCATCATACCGTATCCAGCCCCTAGGCCGATTGCTGCAGCAGACCCTGCTTCTCCGCCACCACCACCTTCGCCGAGGCGTCCGATTCCGTTGGCAGCTTGGTACACGGTATAAGATCGCAGGTCGCCGATAGCGGCCATGCTACTTCGTGCGTCAATGGCTTTTTGAACTTCTTCAGGTGGCGAAATATTGTTAATGTAGAAATCGGTGAGCTCCAGGCCTAGCTTGGCGAACTGCTCGCCAATCTTGACACGCGCTGCTGCCGCAAGTTCATCAAACTTGGCTGCCATTTGCAACAAACCAACGTTGCTGGTCGCAAGTAAATCGGTTAGGCCCGCCAGAAGCACGTCGCGTAAGTACGAGCCGATTTCTTCAGTGGTCAACTTGCCCTGGGTGCCAACAACTTCGTTGATAAGCAGAGGAGCATCGACAACTCGGAAAGAATACTTGCCAAAGCCACGCAACCGCACGATTCCAAAGTCGGGGTCTTTCATGGTGATTGGCGAGCGTGTTCCCCAGCGCTGGTCTATGAATCGCTGTTTCCCGACATAGTAAACGCAAGCTTGAAACGGGGATTTTTCCCAAGGTATCGTGAGGATGCTCGTCAGGATAGGAATGTTCGCCGTTGATAACGTGTGCCTACCTGGACC
>JBCCEO010000423.1:0-7090 GCA_039030255.1 Planctomycetota bacterium
CCCCACCACAGTCGGCAGCTGCTGCCTACAACCTGAGTTTGTCTGTAACGGGTTTCTAGACTTCGCACTACACTTGACGACTTCGGTACCGTCGACACCAAGCGAGCCTTCCATTTCCTCTACGACTTCATCGACTCTAGCATAGGTTAAGTCGATTTTGTTGATGACGGGGATAATCTTAAGATCGTGCTCGAGAGCCGCATAAGCGTTCGCGACTGTTTGAGCCTCTACGCCTTGAAAGGCGTCGACCAGCAGCAATGCTCCTTCACAGCAAGAAAGGCTTCGCGATACTTCGTACTGGAAGTCGACATGGCCGGGCGTGTCGATCAAGTTGAGTTCGTACTCTTCGCCCTTATACATCGTCCGTAAGGTGACGGCTTTGGCTTTAATCGTGATGCCGCGGGATCTTTCAAGGTCCATTCCATCGAGCAATTGCTCCCGCATTTCACGTGTTGCTACCGTGCCGGTTTGTTCAAGCAGGCGATCGGCAAGAGTACTTTTGCCGTGGTCGATATGCGCAATGATGCAAAAGTTGCGAATATGGGAGATCGGGATTTCTTTCGGCGGCTTGTTCAGGACAAGTCTCCAGAGCGGTTAAAAGGATGATTAACTGTCGCTTGGCGTAGCGTGATGATCGGCATGGGCGATGCCTGCCGCACCGATATAGCCAGCATCTCCGCCCAAGGTTGCGAAGTCAATTTTGGTTCCCGCAGAAACATTTGGGAATGTCCGATCATGGAATTCGTCTGTGATTCCTTTGAGAAAACGCTTGCCAATCGTGCAGTTGCGTCCGCCAAAGTTCATCGCACCGCCCAGAACGACAATACCTGGGTCGATCGCGTGGACCGTGCTGGCGACGCCAACTCCTAGATAGAAGGCGGTTTCGTCAATGATTTCGAGGCTAAGTCCATCGCCGTCCAAGGCTGCTTGGTAGACATGTTTGGCTGTAATGGCCTTACCGTCATCTAGTATTTTTGAAAGCGATGATGGGGAGCCTTCCAGGATGCGTTCCGAAGTTCTTGCCGCGACCGCACTGGCACTTGCGTAGGCTTCCAAGTGACCACGGCCTCCTCCCCAGACGCATAAACGTGCATCTGGGCGGCTATCGACGATAATGTGTCCCGTTTCGCTGCCAAAGCTGTTGAGTCCATGGATGAGTGTGCCGTGAACAATCAGCCCTCCGCCGACCCCCGTGCCTAGAGTGAACAATGCCATGCTGTCGTATTGTTCACCCGTACCGACCCAGTATTCTCCATAAGCTGCTGCATTGGCATCGTTGGCAAAACTGACAGGCATTTCCAAAGCGTTGGAAAGTGCTTTTTGAATCTTAAAGTTGTGCCAGTGCGGAAGATTTACGGGATCCAGTAGTAGTCCACGTTTCAAGCACATTGGTCCGGGTGCTCCCAATCCAGTTCGTATTACTTGGGAGCGATCAATGCCAGCAATACGAGATAGTTCCCAGCAACAGGCGGCTGCTCTTTGGACGGCCTGCTCCGGCCCTTCGGCTTCATTTGTTGGAACTCGACTAAATGCTAGCGTTTGCCCGGTGTTGTCGAGCAAGCCAATCTTGATGTTGGTCCCGCCGACATCGACCCCATAAAAAAATGGGGCCTGCGCCTCACTTAGTGCTAGCAGTGGACGGGGATTGCTCATATTTGTTGCGGCTTCAGCGGTAGAAATCAAAAGTGGACGTTGGCCAAAAGACCTTGAATATCCAATCATCTCCTTATACGTCGGCAAGTATAGAAGCAAAACATAATCTCACCCAGATCAAGCCTTCATTTGCCTTGACGTGAAATGCGTGAATTCCGTACATGACAAACTACACGGAAAGCTGCGAGTATGCGCAGCAGGATTTCCAAAGCAAAAACCTACGTAAGGATACGTGTTGTGCTACGCCACAATCTGTTTGCTCATTTGATTGTCCACCCTCGAATCTGGCTCTGGGCACTTTGCCTAGCCGGTTGTCTGAGTCTTTCAAGCTCGCACGCTCAGGAGGCGAACTGGATTTGGAGTCCAGAGCATCCGCGGGGGCAGGCGACTCAGGGCGACTGCTTTTTCCGCTGCACAATGCAACTCGCAAGCATTGAGCAAGCAACTGTGACCTTGACGGCAGACGATGAGTATGAATTGTTTGTCAACGGTCAGAAAGTTGGAGCAGGCAATTCCATCAATCAAATGGAACAATACGATGTTGCGCCATTCTTGGGGCGTGGCCGAAATGTTGTGGCAATTCGAGTGAGAAATCTCGCACCCGGTCCAGCAGCTTTAGCAGCGCGGGTATTCATCAAGCCGGCGAAAAAGGGCTGGTTGAGCTACTCGACAAATAAATCTTGGCGAACCTCGATCGATGCAAGTTCTGGTTGGCAACGTGTTTCCTACAATGATTCAAAATGGAAGGCTGCTCAAGTCTACGGAGTGCTTGGAGAAACTGCACCTTGGGATCGTCGCGAAGAGAGCAATCCTCAGCGAATTTCAAACAACCAACGTTTTCGAATCAGCTCAGAATTTGCTGTTGATGAAATCCTTAACGACAAAGAGACCGGCTCGCTCATCAACATGGCCTTCAACGAATTCGGGCACATTGTCGCTGCTCAAGAAAACGGTCCACTGTTGCTTATTTACGATACAGATAAAGACGGAGTTGTCGACAAAGTACGCGAGTATTGCGATTTGGTGGAACACATTCAAGGGATTCTGCCTCTCAACGGTGATGTCTATGTGACTGGAATAGGAGCCGAGGGAGCTGGCGTCTATCAATTGATCGATAAAGATCGCAATGGCAAGTTAGAAGAAGCAAAGAAGATCATTGGCTTCGAAGGCGAATCGATCGAGCATGGTGGGCATGGGCTATCGCTGGGCACTGATGGCTTCATCTACTGTGTACTCGGAAACCATGTCCAGTTCGATGGTGAATTCACTAAAAACAATCCGGTCAGCACCTACTACGAAGGCGACTTGTTGACGCCAAAGTACGAAGACCCTGGCGGGCATGCAAGCGGCGTCAAGGCACCTGGCGGCACGGTCATCCGCTTCTCGGTGGAGGGCAAGGATGTGCAAATGGTTGCCTCTGGGCTGCGGAATGCCTACGATCTCGTATTTCATCCCGACGGTCGTATGTTTGTGCACGACAGCGATATGGAATCGGATCAAGGAGCCGTTTGGTATCGTCCAACGAGCCTGTACGAAATAGAAGAAGGCGCCGAGTTCGGTTGGCGTAGCGGCTGGTCGAAATGGCCCAGCTACTATTTGGACCGCCTCCCACCTGTCATGGAGACCGGTCGCGGATCTCCTACGGGTGCATGCGTTTACTCTCACCACATGTTCCCTGTCCGATACCAAGGATGTCTATTCTTGGCCGATTGGACCGCAGGGCAAATCATGTGCGTGCGTTTTAAGGATGGACAGCCTCAAGCAGAAATGTTTATCGAAGGCCAGCCGCTCAATGTAACGGATCTTGCTGTAGGTCCGGATGGTTGGTTGTACTTCTGTACTGGAGGTCGAGGAACCAAGGGCGGTATCTATCAGGTGCGTTGGCGTGGTAATGTTCCTGATGAAGTGAAAAACCTTGGTAGCGGAATCGCGAAGGCAATCAAACACCCTCAGCTTGACGCCCCTTGGGCTCGTCAGAACATAGCAACTCTCAAGCGAGAATTGGGTTCAGCTTGGGGCGACAACGTCGCGGGTGTCGCATTTAGTGACGAGAATCCACCTAAATTCCGCTTGCGAGCACTCGACTTGATGCAACTTTTTGGTCCCACTCCAACCGACGAACTGTTAGTTGCACTGTGCGAAGCCTCTAATGCACAAGTACGTGCGCGGGCGGCGCAGATTATTGGCCGCGTCGCGGAAAGTAACAAAGCCTTTCGAAAGCTTGAAACTTTACTGGATGACGATTCACTGATTGTTCGCACGGAAGCTGCTGAGGCTCTTTATCGAGCCGGAAAAGAGCCCGAAATCGAATCGTTGCTGCCAATGCTAACAAGCCTCGACCGCTCGTCAGCGTGGCAAGCCAGGCAGCTACTACAGCGTATTCCGACCGATCAATGGAAAGAAAAGCTTCTTAAGAACGAGGAGCAGCGAGTTCAAATTCAAGCTGGCCTAGCTCTTGTACTGGCAGAACCAACTGCCGATCACGGGAAGGCGGTTGTGGCGATGGCCGAAGAAATGTTGGACGGCTTTATCAGCGATCGAAATTTCATTGATTTGCTTCGACTGATGCAAGTCACGCTTCATCGCTGTGAACTCAAGAAAGAAGATGTCCCTGAGTTGACCGAATTGTTAATTGCAGAATTCCCGATTGGCGAGCCCAAGCTCAATCGAGAATTGTTTCATTTGCTGACGTATCTGAATGCAGAAGAGGTTATCTCGGACGCCATATCGAGCCTGCAATCCGATTTGCCGGTTGAAGATCGAATTCAGATCGCGATGAACTTGCGATTCTTTGATCACAAGTGGAGCAGCGACGAACGTTTCGCGATCATCAAATTCTTTGAAGAAACTCAACTGCTGAACACTGGTTCTAGTGTGCCTTTGTATGTGATGAATGTCACGAAAGATATTGCGAAAGATATGCCACTAGAGGAGGCCAAAATCTTTGTTGCTCAGGGTACGAAGTGGCCTAATGCGGCTCTGGTTTCTCTATATCAGTTTTCAGGTGAGATTTCGGATGCTGATTTGAAAATGTTGATTCGCCTTGACGAGGAGATTGACGGTCCAGGGTATGAAGGCGAAGCCTACAAACGCTTAAAGACCGGCATTGTTGCGATGTTGACAATGCACGGTGGGAAGGCTGCCATGCAATACCTGCGGGAAGTCTGGATTCGCAGTCCAGAGCGCCGCCAAGCCGTTGCGATGGGACTAGCTACACAGCCTACGGACGATAACTTTGACTACTTGGTGCGATCGCTACCCGTTCTGGAAACGTATGCGGTGCCAGAAGTGCTGAAAGCTATTCGAAAGATCCCGGCCGCGACCGACGATGCCCAGGCTCTGCGAGAGGTTATCTTGCATGGTCTACGTATGCAAGGAAATGGACGGTCGCCTGCCCTGGCTGCGGCGGTGCTAAAGTACTGGACAGGGCAGGATGCTAGCGGCGATGAAGACGATGTAATGGGTGGTTGGCAAGCTTGGTATTCCAAGAAATTCCCTGACTTGCCCGAAGCTGAATTGCCGACGCTGCAAGAAACCTCGGCATGGACGGTAGATAATCTCGAAGAGTTCTTCAGTTCCAGTGATGGTCGGTTCGGTGCACTCGATTCAGGCAAACTAGTGTATGAGAAAGCAGACTGTTCGAAGTGTCATACGATGAACGGAGTTGGAACAGCCGTCGGGCCAGACTTGTCGACGCTCACAGGTCGTTTTACTCGTAAAGAAGTCTTGCAAGCGATTTTGTATCCTTCCCATGTGATTAGCGATCAATATCGTAGCAAAAAAGTTCTAACGGATGACGGACTTGTCTACTCAGGAATTGTCACTGAGAACAGTGATGGAAGCGTGGCAATTAAAGACTCTCAGTTGCAAACGCATGTCGTCCCTGAGGAAGATGTGAACGAGATTCAGGTGAGCAAGGCATCTTTGATGCCAAGCGGCCTATTGGATGAACTCACAGCGGTCGAAATCCGCGACTTGATGACCTACATGGGCTTTGGACGCGTGGAGAAAGTTGCTGGAAGCGAAGGCGAAGTTCGCAATCGTTAATCTGTTCATCTTGCAGAAAACTTAAATGCCGCTAGCGCTATCCGATCAAAAGAGTTCGAATTTCGAACTCTTTTTACTTGTTATTGCATCGGGTAGCGGGGCTTAGAAGCCGCCGCTGAAAAGGGCGAAAGCGAAAATCGCTGCACCGACCAATATTCCGAACAGTGTCAGCAGCACATTCACCATTCCGAGGTAGTAGCCGACTTGGACGAGCCCCAAATTGGTTGGATCGGCCTCACCCGCTGCAATATCGTTCAGCGCTTTTCTACCTGAGATCCAGGCTACTAAGCCTGGAATCCAGCCGATCCCGCAAAAGATAAAATTGATCACCCATGAAATGATTCCCATGGAGAGTACAAGTCCGCTTGGGTCGGATTTGGCATAGCCACCCGCGACTGGCGTGCCGAACCTGCCGCCTCCTTGGCTTGGAGAATTGGTCGCATAGGGATTGGTGCTTTGCGGCTGGAACACGCTCGCCGGCTGCCAGATACCGGATTCCCCCTGTTTGATCTGATATCCAGGGCCGACGCGTCCGTCTCGAAACCAGCTGTCTAATTTATTCCGATCGACTGGACCATACTCATTGCCATCGGCGGCCTTCATCCAAAACGATTCCGGGGCACCGGAATGCGGCACAGGGTTGGGGACACCTTGCGGAGTCGTGAAGCTCGATTCTGCTGGCGTCCCAGTATTGTAAAGTTCTTTGGGCCTTGGCGATTCAATGTGCGGCACGGTGTAGATTTGTCCACAAGAGGGACAGCGTGCTTGTCGACCGGCGTACTCTTCGGACACAGAAAGCTGTTGACCGCAGCCGCTACAAGGAGATTCGATCGGCATGAATGAAGTACCTTTCTAGTTGTATCTCGAAATCGAATGCACCTATTTGAATGGCTCGAATTCCAGCCTTGTGCGGCGCATGTTTTTGCATTTCATTCCTCGCCGCATTACCCAGGCTATCACACTGGTTGCTTATCTGGATGCAAGTAGATGAAGCTTTTCCCAAGGCGTCCATTGTAGTTTCCAGCAGATATTTTAATCAAACCAGGTGTACCGAGGGCAGCTTGGATTGCCGCCTGAGTTGCGGCGACTAGCGATCCCAGGCTTCCACCGTTAATGACGATTTCCATAATGGATTTGACGCCTTTCGGCACTCGGGTCTCCACGGCTGGCGAATCTTGTAGAGTTGGGCAAAACTCGGCAAACGTACTGGCGATCAAAAAACTATACTTGCTTCCAGCCTTACTAGCGCTTGCGGCAATTCCTCCTGGAAAAGTCATGACAGAGTCCTCGCAGGAATCTACTGCTGCGGCAGCTCTCTCAGCTGCCGTGATTGCATTGTCTTCGCTGTCCGCCATAAACCAAAGGTTGCCACCCATAACACCGTTTGCAA
>JBCCEO010000424.1:0-7081 GCA_039030255.1 Planctomycetota bacterium
ACGAAGAGCTACCATTTTGAACGAAGACTGACGGCTTGCCAATCAAATCGCAAACTATAGATAATTAGTTCGAAGCGAAGCGATATCGCTCGTTAGGGCTTCAAGAGTGCTTTCAAAGCCCGCTCACAGTAGAGCGTGTTTGCCAGCCAGGATGGAGAAGCCCAGGGCATCCGCATCAAAGAAGGGACAACTTGTCTCGGATCGCGCATGATGTGAATGATTAGCGCGTCAGGGAAATCCATTTTGAGATCTTCTAGACACATCCAATGGCCAGGAGTCTTGTCGCCCCAGTGCACCTTGCCGTTTTTTTCCGCGTCCGCCCGCAGCACGGACTCAAAAATGTCTTTTCGATCGTATTCCGCTGCTAGTCTTTTTCGAACGTCAGCTGGATCAAGATCAAGCCAGCGAAAGGGCGCGGAGGTAAAGAAACGATCCAGTTCTTCTCGAGGAGAGCGCCGAAGCTTTCGCTCGCTAACTTTGAGATATACCGTTGATTCTTTACTGATATGCAGGTCCGGGTGGGCGTTGAGTAACGCTCTGAGCAAGGTTGTTCCTGATCGGCCTGTTCCAACGATAAATATTGGCCTGACTGCCATAGCGTTTATCTCGCAAAGTGAATTTGTTTGGGCACGGGAACGGCGAAGCCAAGAAAATCAATGACAGGTTTCGATGCTTCAATTCAAAAGACCATGCTTCCAAAAATGAAGTCGGCAGGATGTCAGAATATCACCCGAAAGAGTTACCCTTGAATTCGTAAATGTGCTTCTCGCGAAAACAGATTCTGATGGTGGAATTTGGAGATGTCCCCATTCAATTACGATTTAGTATTGGGTCAACGGAGTGATTGACCAAAAAGGCACCATCATAACGCCATGCTCCTGACTTTGCATTGTCGTGCATGAGCTCCATTGGCGCGAGCATGACAGTGCCAGATAATCAATGCATGAAGGAAACATCGCTAAGTTTACTTAACCGCCTCCGCGGCTCGACCGAGCCTGAAAGCTGGAATCGGCTTGTCGAACTCTATACTCCCTTGATTCGTGTTTGGTTGCGGAAGTATGAAGTCCAGGCCAACGATGCCGACGACTTAATCCAAGAAGTGTTGCTGGCGTATCGTGCCGCTCGTTGACTTGTACAGAATGTTAAGACGAAAAATGGAAGTTTCGATTCGTACTTTGCGACGATATATTTGCGAGGGGCTGGCGTCTGGCTTAGCTTTTGCTTCAAGAGCATTTTCTAGCTAACCAAGCTCGCACGGCGATTGATTCGGCCATCAACAAATGCGGCCTGCCGTGGAATTGAAATTCGAAACTGTCCCCCATCGTGTTAGTGTGTTCTTCATACGTGGCCGGTGCGAGTTTCCACGGAGGATGGTCGATCTCACCGCGATAGACTTGGCCTCGCCCGTTGACGCTATAGAGGCAGTACCTTGCGGTTAGCCAGTGCTCCAGTGAGCCAGGTTCGGCTTCTCGGAATTCACCACTAGCGGAGTAGCTTGCATCGTACATGGCTGATGGTTCACCCCGATGCGTGCGATTACTTGTAAAGGCGATCGAGCCGCCATCTCGCTCTTCCAACGACATCTTCGCATCCATGTAGGGCAGATTGAAAGTTTTTCGCGCCAGCCTTACAGCTATGCGATTCGCAGCGTCTAACGAGAAAAACCAGACTCCAGGTTTGCCACCAATCGTTACGTATGTTCGCACGTTTAACTCGAGAAAGCGACTCAAGCCAGGAAGCGGCGGACAGAGGCGAGGCGCAACACCGGACATAAGGAATGGGACTACGCCCACCCAAGCCTGACCATCATGCGTGTCTAGGGTTACACCAGATGGGAGTACCCTTGCCACCACGTTCGGATCGAGGGCCCAATGGGCGAAAAGCAACTCGGACCACCTCATTTGCATCACCCACGGGTGACGTGGCAGGGGCCAAGTGCGATCAGATCTATTTTCCATACAGGTTTCTCAACGCCTGAGCCAATTCTGCAAACTTAAATTCAAAGCATTCAGCCTGCAAACGCTTCGGAATCACGTATCGACCGTAGTGGGCCAGGTCGGGTTCGAAATACAAGCGGGGCACCAAGTCGAACCATTCTCGCAAATGCGGGCAACCCGATCGGCATCCGTAGCACCTGACGTCGCGTCCTCATGAATCCATGACATGCCTTGAGTTCCACTGACGACTTTAATACCCAGTCCAAACTTAGCAAGTAAGGATAGCGTCTCCAGTGCTCCTCCTTTGACAGCGTCGAGACGAGCTCAAGCCGAGAGGAGGCATTTGCTGAGTACCGAAGTCCGTCAGCGCGAAGTCATCACAGACGTCGGTCAGTTGCTCAGTCGGCCTCCAGGTGAGCCGCTGAGTTAGAAAGCATCCGGATTTCAAAAACTTCGCTCGAAAGTCTTACCTCTTGAATTCGCAAATGCGCTCACTAGCTTTCGCAAAATGACGATGCCGATCGCGGTATCGTAGCTGTCCCGGACCATAGCGAATTCTATCTTGGGGCAACGGATGATTTGACCAAAGAAGTTCCATCACAACGCCTGCTCATGTACTTCCGCAGCCGTGGCTTACCGGGGCCAGAGAGCCGGAATCGGTTTGTAGAACTAGGCAACAAAGAATCCTTGCATTGGGTCGGACATGATCGGTTCAAGATACTAAAAGGATGCATCTGGATTTTCAAGCGTCCCGAACTCACTAACATGCGCTACCCAAGATGTGCTATGCACCCGAACGGAGACTCACGGTATAAGTTCTGTGCCCCGCATTGAGGTTTCGCGGGACGAGTTCACTCTCGAGACGGAACGCCACCTCAGCTCGGGGAAGCGTGATCGACGCAAACCGCTTGAAAACCGCTATAATACCAATGGTTACTTTAAGGATTCCTAGGAGTTTAGAGGCAGGTCCGTGCAAGAGATCGACCAAAAGGCGGCGATCATGATCGTCATTGAGCACTTCGGCAACGTCCAGCCAGGTACCAAGTGCTCCGCCGTCTTTTTCGATCACGACAGAATTCGCAAGCAGCAGGAATTTCATGACCAGCTGTATTGCCAGAACGGCGTCAACGATCCGGAAGTGCGTCGTGCGATGGTGTCTGAGAATGTACCCGACGAACCGTATTGGTTGGTGTCGCTGAAATCCACCGACGAGACAGGAGTTGAATTCGAGCAACTCCATCGCGTGGATGCCCGAACCGGCAAGGTTCTGGTTGAGCCAAGTTAGCTAGGCCCTGAGTCGTAGCATTCACAATGATTGGTGTGCCAAGCAGTAGGTTTGTGGTGTAACGAAACAGTTCCATTACCCAAATCGACTTTGAAGTTTCAGGGGTCACGGATAGCTGGGCTTGCTTTGGGTCTGACCAGCGACGAGGCCGAGCAACTCCATCGCACGAATGCTCGAGCTGGTGATGCTGGTCGGACACGTCTTCGCTAGACTACGGTTGGTTCGAATGAATCACTTTCTTGGGTGCCCAATACTGCCCAATATTCGCGTCGTTGGGTATCGGCTTCCAGCAGGATTAGACTATTGGATCCGAATCATTCCTACTCCAGTTACAGGCTTTAAAGATGCAAAATAGATTTCCTTTTCGTCTTTTGATCGCACTGTTTTTCATGTGTGTGATTGTGCCGTGCAACTTGGTGAATGCACAAACACGCTTGATCGTGATGGCAGACATGGGCAATGAGCCCGATGAAGTGCAGCAGATGACGCACTTGATGATGTATGCGAATTGTGTCGAACTCGAAGGATTGATCGCATGCTCAGGGAAATATCTCCATGCAGATCGTAGCGATAAACGCACCGAAGTGCATCCTGAGCTATTCCACGAAATTGTGGATGGCTACGAAAAAGTTGTTGGCAATCTCCGTTTGCATGCTGATGGCTGGCCTGAGCCGGATCAATTGCGAAGCATTATCAAAGCTGGTACGGCCGAGTATGGCATTGAAGCAGTTGAGCCCGGCCGATCCAACGAAGCTTCACGACTAATGGAAGCAGCCATTCTGCGTGACGACCCTCGCAAGCTGTACATTGTCGGCAACGCGGGGACGAATACTCTGGCGCAAGCCTTGGTAGACTTGAATTTTTCGCGAACTGCTGAGGAGATGACGCGCCTGACAGAACGTCTCATTGTTTTCGAAAATGGAGCTCAGGATAACTCCGGTGCTTGGATCGCTCATCATTATCCCGCGATCGCATGGCATCGTAGCAATCATCAAACATATGCATATGGCGGTCCAGGAGCAAAGGACCAGCCAATTCAAGGGCCGTATACTTGGGAGCCCTTTGAACGCACTGCGACCGGCCAAAACGAATGGGCCGAGCAGCACATCATGACCGCGCACGGAGCGCTGGGCGAATGCTTCCCGCCTCGCTTTCTGCATCGCAGGCTTTACTTCATTGAGGGTGGCGGTACGATCCCGTGGATGGGGCTGGTGAATCAAGGCTTAACCGATCCGCAGAAACTTTGGTGGGGTGGCTGGAGCGGACGCTTTTCCCGAAAGCGACACAAGAACATATATTCTCGCCACCAAGACATTCGCAGCGATGAACGGGAACACGGAGACTTTCAGATGTTCGAGGCAGACTCGGAATCCGATACTTGGACCGATCCCAGTCACCGAGAAGAATTCACCGGCCGGTACGTCCCCGTTTGGCGATTCAGACGCGCCATGTTCAACGATTTCCGAGGACGGATGGACTGGTGTCTGCAGAGTTATGAAAACTCGAATCACAATCCAATTGCAGCGATAAATGGCGATGTTTCGAGCGATATAGTGCATCGAAGTGCGAGTCCGGGTGAGAACATTGCGTTGGATGCTTCCGCCTCGATCGATCCCGATGGTGACGAACTTGAATTTCGATGGTGGGTGTATTCCGAAGCAGGCACTTATTCGGGCGAAGTTCGGCTTTCGTCCTATGACAAGGACTCCACTTCGTTTCGTGTTCCTGCGGATGCCAATGGCGCTGAACTGCACGTCGTACTTACGCTTCGCGATCGCAATGAAATCGTGCCAATGTGCGACTACCGCCGCGTGGTTATCAAAGTCTCAGAATAAGCCCTCTTCTACTTGAAGGCGGCAATCTGCGATTTTGACGTTCCGATACTACGCCAAATATTGCATTGATGGTTAGTTAAGAATTGACATTATTCAGCCGCATTTGTGCCATGTTGCGTATATTGACCGGAAGTCACTTGAGTACCAAATGCTCAGCCATCCGCTTGTCTACTAAGGAGACAAACTGGGGTGGAAGTCTTCGAAACTTTGGAGATCTTGTGCATGTCCAAAAAAAACCTTCACCTTAAAACCATTGCCGAATATCTGACGAGTTGCGCGACCGGCAAAATCGAGTGTATGGCCAAAGCCCTCTACGAGCTCCGTTTTCGAGAGAATTCGTTTTGAAGCTCCGGCGGATGCTGCCAGTCGCATTGATTAGATCATCCGGCTGGACTTGCAGAAACATGAATTGCATCCGAGTCCACCTGGCAGTGATGCGCAATTCGTCCGACGCGCGTCCTTGGATTTGAAGCTACAAATCCTGAGTTACCTAAGTATGCCGGGCCGCAGTCATCACCCGTTTTTTTCAACTGTTCTCGCCGGAGGGCGAGCAAAGGCTGGATTTCTGTATTGCAAGAGCGATAATGATGGATACTACGTCGAAGAAATGCCGTTTCGATCGGCGCCTTTCACGCCAGCATTGCATATGCAGCGGGCATGAATACTGAAGAACCAGCCATCTCGCCTTCCGGTCGCCCAGCGAGCGTTGGCGACGGTGAAGAGCCAGTTCTGGACTTGTTTGCGTAAACCACCTCCATTTCTTGTAGCAAAATTCGTCAAGTCGATTTACATTTCGAGTGCTTGCCGACACTCTTTACTAGCTTCGCTATGATAGGCATTTCCCGGCGGAAACATCGACACACACAATTCATTGCTTATCTTGGAACCTCATCTGATGAACACCCTTCGCAATACATCATTCAATCTCGATTCATCCTTGTTGCCCGCGTTTAGCGAAAGCAGAAATTGGCGCCGAATTGTTTCGTTCACCCTTGCCATCGCTGTCTTCGCTTTCGGGAATCCAACCGCTAGAGGCGAAGCCGCAACACAGGCTCAGGAGGAGATCAGGCAGCAGATTCTCAAGCAATTTCCTCAGGCCGACACTGACAAAGATGGCGTTGTTTCGGAAGCGGAGGAAGCGCTCGTTCGAAGGCAGATTCTCAAACGCTTCTCGCGTGCCGATACGAACGGAGACGGCGCTCTATCCGATGCCGAAATGAAAGTCGTACTTCGGCAGGCGGCCAAGCGAGCGAATCGCAAAACTCCGAATTCGGGCAACTCGGAAACTGCCAAGCCTAAGAATCCGGGGGCAGGGGCAATCCTTACTTCCTTGGGGCTGAAGTACGAACTCGATATTGAGTACAAAAAGAACAGCGCCCAACAAAGAAATAAGCTCGACGTCATCTACCCGAAAAGGAGGGTTTACGAAAAAGCTCCACTTTTCATTTACATCCACGGTGGAGGCAACACGGGCGGTACAAAGTCGGCAATTTACAACAAGAGTGCCTTAACTGTCAAAGAATTGACAGCAGCCGGGATTGCCGTCGCGAGCATTGACTATCGGGTGTTCGGCCAGGGGGAGGAGCTGGGTTTTCACCAGTTGTTCCAAGACTGCAAAGACGCAGTTAGATTCTTGGCGAAGAACTCAGACCGCTTCGGTATCGACCCGCACAAAATGGTCACTTGGGGAACCTCCGCTGGTGGATCGAAAGCGTTGATTTGCGCCCTCACGGCGAACGACTTCCTTCCTGGTGAAGTCAGTGGTGCAGGAACCGAACACACTGTTCTAGGTTCGATCTCGTTTTACGGCGTAACCACATTTCTTGTCCCAGAGCTCTGGGAAAAGCGGCTCGAGCGATTTCCGTCAAGAAGCCAATCCAAAGGTGAGATGATGTTCAAGCCATCTGACGGAATGAGCACGGATGAGATTAAGAGGCTGGTCAGCGCCGACCAGCATCTGAAAGCAAACAGTCCTCCCATCCTTCTGGTCCATGGTGACACCGACCCCACGGTACCGATTGAAC
>JBCCEO010000425.1:0-7078 GCA_039030255.1 Planctomycetota bacterium
AATGGCTCAGGAGCGTGGGCCACATCAACGAGACTCTTAATGGTGCGCAGTCTTGATCCAGTTGTTCTGTTTTGGGGGGCGGGCTATCGTCATACTTTCGAAAGCACATACACCGGAACGGACATCAATCTTGGGAATCAGATCCTTTACAATTTGGGGATGGGTTTTGCAGCAAATGAAAGGGTGACGCTAAGTGCGGCCTACAATGGCGCATTTGTGACGGATTTGGAAATCAATGGTGCAGATCTGAATGGTTCCGGATTTGATCTTGGGTCGATTCGCTTTGCGGCAACTGTTGCACGTTGTGGCAAAATCTATGAGCCATTTATTCAGTTTGGTGTCACAGAGCGTTCTCCTTCTTCTGTTTTCGGATTTGTTATTACTCGCTAGCATTTTGATGACCGGTAGGAATATGGAAGTTTCAAAAATCCCATTGAGATTTGCATGCGTGGTGTTGCTGGTGGCTTCGCTAGCCCATCCAGTAGTCGCACAGAGATCTGTCGTTCGAGACGCACGGCGTAGCTTCGGAAGGCAAGTTGTATCTTGGGTAGAATTGAAAAACCAAAATGTCGTCATGCAGAAGCAGGATTATTCTTGTGGCGCAGCCGCAGTTGCAACAGTCTTGCGATACTATTGGGGAGAAGATGTCACCGAGGCGGACGTTCTAAGCACATTGGCCATCTCACTCAAACCGCATGCCTTGCAAGATCGTACGGCAAACGGGCTAACCATGGCGGACCTCAAAGTCGTATCCGAGAGAATGGACTACACCGCTGCAGTTGGGCAACTCGATACCATCGATGAACTACGCGAGGCAAAGGTTCCGTTGGTTGTATCTTTGGCACTTGGCGGGCAGGATCATTTTGTGGTTTACCGAGGTATTCGGGGCAACTGTGTATTCATTGCTGATCCAATTCGTGGAAACTACAGGCTTTCGATTCCAACGTTCTTGCGGGCATGGAATGAGAAAGCGGTATTTGTCGTGACACCGGAAGGAAAAACTTCGTCGGCAGTTTCCCGCCTTGGGATTCGACCAGAAGAGCTGACATCACTTCCGGTAAATCGGCAAGTGATAAGGCAAGCAGTTGGCGGAGTTGCTGTACCCTAGCTGCCGAAATCGTGGCGAAAGCGCTATGCTGTGCTTGGCCCAATTCTGGATGGAAAAAACAAAAGGCACGCTCTAAAGCGTGCCTTTTGAAATGTTCGGGCGTGTAATTCGAACCTAGAAGCCGAAGCCGCCTGAGAAACCACCTGCGGAAACAAAGGTCGACGTTGCAAACGGGCCGAAGCCAGAGGTTCGGAATGCACTTGAGAAGTTGACGCCACCAGCGACAAAGTTACCCGTTGCAAAGTAACCATTTGTATCGAAAGCGCCAGGAAGAACTGCAATCGATCCACCCCAAGCAATCGCGCCTTGTCCGCGAACCTGCTTAGCTTCGGGTTGGCTCATCTTCTTCATTCCACCAAGACCTAGGGCTTTCAAGTTGGGCTCGCCCGCCTGAGCGCCACTGCTAAGGGCTAGTCCCAAAAGTAGTGCCATTGCAATCGCAACGTTTTTCATATCTCTCTCCTGTTGAGAAAACCAAGTTGTAAAACACCTCTTGTGAGGCGTGAGTCCACATCTTAGTTAGTGAATTTCGGCAGTCAATATGGGTGGTTTGGGTGGTTTTTGCGGTCTGTTTTTCGCCGCCCTCACCCGAGAGCAAGGATCCTTGCAAATTGCCATAAATGAATGCATTTTGATCCCAATGGCACTTGAATTTCGCTGTGCAGGCATACAATGACCAGAAGTGAATTCATTTTTGAGGGGCTGGAGCACGACAAGTGGAGTCGTTAGTAGCTGTTTCGACAACTGACCTCGCATACGAGGAGATCTTGAAAAGGATCGTGCGAGGCGACCTAGCAGAAGGTAGTCCGATCAAAGGAAGTTGCATTGCGGAAGAGCTAGGAGTGAGCCGAACTCCTGTTGTGCAGGCCATTGCAAGGCTTGTCGCTGAGGGGGTTCTTCATCAAGAACTTAATCATCGGGCCATTGTCGCCCAAGGTGCGGGAAGTTGGTTTCATAACGTGCACGAAGTTCGACTCTTGCTAGAGCCAGCGGCCGCCCGTGCTGCATCTGGAAATCTGCCCAAGTCCATTTTAGAAGAGCTATACAAGTTGTCGGAAGCCTTTGATCCCGAACATGGATTGGAAGCATTGCGAGAATTTGCCTTTCAGTTTGACCATGCTTTGCACAGTTCAATTGCACACTCGTCGGGCAACCTTCTGTTGTGTTCCATTATTCAAAAGTGCATGAGCTTCAAGCGATTTGCCTATCGCGTTCCAAATGATCCCCTCGATCGCCTAACTCGCTCCCACCAAGAGCATCTCGAAATTCTTCGAGCCATAGAGAGTGGAGACGCAGAAACGGCCGCTGCAGCCATGCTCTTTCATTTGCGAAGCACTTCACGCGAACTGCCGGACAAAAAAGTCATTTAAATACCCCATGGAGTCACAGAGATGACGGAAACCACAGATCCTTTTCCAATTAAGAAGATTGACCACATCGAGTTTTATGTGGGTAACGCAAAGCAATCGGCGGCCTACTACCGAGACGGTTTTGGCTTCCTCAACACTGCTTACAGCGGATTGGAAACGGGCAACCGCAATGCGGCTTCCTACGTGCTTGAGCAAGGTCAGATTCGCTTCGTAGTCTCTGCAGCTACTGTTCGTGATCATGAAATCGCCAAGCACGCACATAAACACGGCGACGGAGTGGCCGTTATCGCCTTGGAGGTACCAGATGCTGAGTACGCCTACAACTTTGCAGTTTCAAAAGGTGCGACAGGTGTGAAGTCCTTGGACAAGTTGGAAGATGAGCATGGCGTTCTGCGTTACTCGGTCATTCAGGGCTATGGAGACACGCTGTTCAAGTTTGTTGACCGCAAGCAATACGAAGGGATTTTTGCACCCGGTTTTCATGCTCGAGATACTGTCGAGGGGCCAAGGCATCAAGGCATCGGACTAGCCACTATCGACCACATCGTTGGCAACGTCGAACTCGGAGGCATGAATCGTTGGGTCAAGTTTTTCGAAGAGGTCATGGGATTCTCGATGCTTGTTCACTTCGACGAAGATGATATTTCGACGGAGTATTCTGCTCTGATGTCCAAGGTTGTACAGGATGGATCGGGCAAAGTGAAATTTCCGATTAATGAGCCAGCCGAGGGAAAACGCAAGTCTCAGATCCAAGAATACTTGGACTACTACGGTGGCCCTGGAGTACAACACATCGCGCTGACGACCAAAGATATCATTTCCACTGTCAGCGAACTCCGCTCACGTGGAATCGAGTTCTTGCAAGTTCCAGGCACATACTATGAGAATTTGGCGGCACGAGTTGGCGAGATACGCGAGCCAATTGACCAGATCGCCGAGTTGAACATTTTGGTGGATCGTGATGAAGAAGGGTACTTGCTGCAGATTTTCACCAAGCCTATCGAGGACATTCCGACAATCTTTTATGAGATTATTCAGCGACATGGGTCAAGAGGATTTGGTGTGGGGAATTTCAAGGCGCTATTCGAAGCCATCGAGCAAGAACAAGCGCTTCGAGGAAATCTGTAAGCATGACTTTCTATCATCGACTAGGTCGGATTCCACACAAGCGTCACACTCAGTTTCGTAAGGAAAGCGGCGAGCTGCACCATGAGGAGTTGATGGGAATCCACGGTTTTTCGGGGAACCAATCGCTACTCTACCATTTGCATCCGCCTACTCGAGTGCAAAAAGTTGGGCTTGCGCCCTATCAATCTCCTGAGTTTGAGGAGCAAGGTCCCTTAAAACATCGTTTGCTCAATACGTTGGACTTGCCATCGAAGGGCGACGCAATCCAGGGGCGTATCCCTTTGATGGGCAACCAGGATTGCGTACTGTCCATGGTTAGGCCTTCAAAATCGATGGACTACTGGTATCGTTTCGCGCATGGTGATGAGCTCATTTTTGTGCACGAGGGAACGGGACTGCTGGAGACTCAGTTTGGCGATTTGCGTTACGGCATAGGTGATTACCTCGTCATTCCAACGGGAGTGATGTGGCGCCTATTACCTGATGCGGGAGAGCAACGCATGCTTGTCGTCGAGGCGCACGGGCATATCGAACCGCCCAATCGCTACCTCAATAACTACGGGCAATTCTTGGAACATTCGCCGTATTGTGAGCGAGATCTGAGAACACCAGAGAATCTGAAAACGGTGGATGAGTCTGGCGAGTTCGAAGTCCATGTGAAAGCCCGAGGAGTCATCAGTCGCTACAGCTATTCACACCATCCCCTGGATGTCGTGGGCTGGGACGGTTACCTATGGCCCTACGCATTCAATATCAAAGAATTTGAGCCGATCACTGGCAGCGTCCATCAGCCGCCTCCCGTACACCAAACTTTCTCTGGCCCGGGTTTTGTCGTTTGTTCTTTTGTTCCTCGATTGTTTGACTATCATCCGGAAGCCATTCCTGCCCCTTACAATCATTCGAACGTTGATTCGGATGAAGTGATCTACTACGTCGACGGAAATTTCATGTCTCGCAAAGGGATTGATCGAGGCAGCTTGACTATTCATCCCAACGGCATACCGCATGGGCCGCATCCCGGGACGTACGAAGCGTCCATTGGCGCCAAGAAGACGGAAGAGCTGGCAGTCATGGTCGACACCTTTCGCCCGCTTAGAATGACTCGTCAATGTTCCGCGATGGAGAATGAGGACTATTACAAAAGTTGGAAGGGCTAGCGAATGAGTATCGAAGCACGTAAGTCCAATGCGGGAGCCGGTGCGAAGCCAGCGATGAAATCCTGTTTGCAAGGACTATTCGATTATGCTGGGCTTTTTCCTCCGGCCAAGCTTGGTATGCGGCAGGCTGTGCGCGATTACTACCAGCAGAGTCTCTCCCCCGAATCGTGGATGCAAAACCGGTTCGTAGTAGCAGCCAGTAGGTTGGGCGAGCTACTAGAAGCCCTCCAGAATTTGGAACTGCTTGATTTCAGTTTTGAACTGAGTCTCGTCGTTGTTGACTGGGACGAGGATCGGCCGCACATAGATCGATTTCAGGAACTGAAAGTATGCGGAGCTGCGATCGCTGCCATTGAAACTAGAGATCTAAATATTCTTGATTGCAAAGAGCTGCCCTTTGAGGTTTACCTAGAAATCCCTTGGGATACCGATTCCGCAATCTATCTGGCGAGATTGGATGGTGTTCGCCAGTTTGCAAAATTACGTAGCGGTGGATTAACCGTTGATGCATTTCCAAAAGCAGAGCACGTTGCAGCCTTCTTGAAGAGTTGTCATGAAGCAAAAGTGGCTTGCAAGGCGACCGCCGGTTTGCACCACCCGATCGCAGCCCTGCGACCAACTTGCGGGGAGACTGATGCTCCTGTGGTAGAAATGCACGGGTTCATAAATGTGCTTTTGGCGGCAGCGGCGACTCGTCAAGAACTGCCACGGCCGGTTGTTCAGAAGTTACTTCAGGCGAAAGCTGAGCAGCTAACGATCTACGAAGCCGACATTCGCTTTGAAGATCTTGAGTTCTCATTGCAAGATGTAATCGAGACGCGGAAGCATCTGTTTCACTCGATCGGGTCTTGCTCTTTTACTGAGCCCGTCGAAGATTTAGAAGCGTTGGGTTGGCTAACCAGGCAATAGCAGCGCCTCGTCGCGAATTCAACTTAGAAATTGACTGCAAGGGAAAAGCATTGGAATTCGAATTCACTACCGATCCGGCTCGTAGGTCGTTCGTTGACTATGGGCCAGATTGCCACTTTCCAATTCAAAATTTGCCTTTTGGAATCTTTAGCACGGAGACGCTGACGCCACGTTGCTGTATCGCGATCGGTGATTTTGTTCTCGACTTGGCGGCAATGGAAAATTGTGGCTTGTTGCCACGCATCTCCCAGAAGAACGTATTCGAACAACCCAGCCTCAATGCCTTTGCAGGAATGGGGAAAGCAGCAAGGTTGCAGATTCGTCGGTCCGTCAGCGAATTGCTTGACGCTGAGAACGCCAAGATCCGCGATGATTCTGCTTTGTGCGAAAAAGTTTTGATACCGCAAGACGCAGTGACAATGCATTTGCCCATGCAGATTGGCGACTATACGGACTTCTATTCCTCAAAAGAGCATGCGACCAATGTTGGCATAATGTTTCGCGGTAAAGACAATGCTTTGCAGCCGAATTGGTTGCATCTACCCGTCGCTTACCATGGTCGAGCAAGCTCCATTGTGGTCAGCGGAACTTCGGTGAAACGCCCAAGCGGTCAGAAAATGCCGCCTGATGCGGACATCCCGGTGTTCGGTACTAGCGCGGCAATGGATTTCGAGTTAGAAATGGGATTTTATGTCGGTTCGCAGACGGCAATTTCGGAATCGGTTCCAGTTGATACAGCATTGGATCACGTGTTCGGGCTGAGTTTGGTGAATGATTGGAGTGCACGCGACATCCAACGGTGGGAATATGTCCCGCTTGGGCCGTTTCTTGGGAAGAACTTTGCGACCACGGTATCTCCGTGGATCGTAACGCTCGAGGCCTTGACGCCTTTTGCATGCCAGATTCCGGAGCAAGTGCCGCATCCTCTCGAGTATCTTTCAGGGAACGGTAAGCCAGAGAGTCAGGCAAAGACGAGTTTTGATATTGCGCTGGAAGTCTCTCTGGCAACGGCCCAATCCCCTGACTTTTCCGTCATTTGCAAGTCCAACTTTCGGCATCTGTATTGGAGCATGAGCCAACAACTCGCGCATCACACGGTCAATGGATGCAATGTTCGATCTGGCGATTTGCTAGCCTCCGGCACGATTAGCGGCTCTACCCCCGATTCTTTTGGCAGCATGCTTGAATTGGCATGGAAGGGCGAAAAACCGCTGACATTGCCCAATGGAGAAGTTCGCAAAATGTTGCAGGATGGCGACACCGTGAAAATGACTGGTTGGGCGCAAGGAGAAGGATATCGTATCGGATTTGGTGAGGTGACTGGTGAGCTCTACTCCTAACAAGGCAGCCCTCGGTCTGAAATTAAAGATCGAAGAGCTTGTGGGCTGTGGCTTAGAACAATCGCA
>JBCCEO010000426.1:0-7069 GCA_039030255.1 Planctomycetota bacterium
GAATTCTTCTTGAGTTAGCCAACTGCATGTCGGATAAAACCCAGCCATTGAGCGACGATATCTGCACGGGGCTCCAAATCGCAAACTTCTGCCAAGATATGTCTCGAGATGCTGCGATCGGTCGCATATATGCGCCAGAGGAATTGTGGAGTGGGCATGGGGTTACGGAGTCCATGATTCTGAAGCGACAACCAACCGATGAGCTAAAATCAATGCTGAGAGAATGGGTGCAGGAGACCCACCAGTATTTCCACCGAGGAAAACAGTTGATTGCGTTGGTGCCGAAATGGCTTGCCACTGATGTAGAGTTGTTCTTGCGGGGAGGGCAGTCCATCCTTCAAGAGATTGAGCGCCAGGACTACGATGTCTGGACGCGGAGGCCTGAGATTTCAAAATGGAAGAAACTCAAGTTGCTGCTTGGGATTTGGTGCTGGCCGAGATGATCGAAAATAAGGCGCGTAACTTGACTCTATTAACTGTCAAAATTGGTGTTTCCATGCCTTGTTGGATCGGTGGGTAATGGGATCTTTGGGGGAAAGTTATGCATGGTGTCGGGAGATTTGCCATGCAAGCAAGAGTAGCTTTTACTCCAGTTTTGCGCTTTTATCGCCGGATCGTCGCAACTCTATGTTCACGCTTTACGCCTTCGCTCGAATCAGTGATGATTTGGCCGATGAACCTATGGACCCCAAAAAACGACAGGAACTGCTGGACGCTTGGCGGCAAACTTTGGGGGAATTGGAGCAGCAGCAAGGCGTTCCAAAGCTACCAGACTGCTTGCAAGAATACCATCTGCTCTGGCCAGCTCTTGACGACACAATGCATCGATTTCAAATGCCCATTTCGCTTCTCGACGATATTGTCGAAGGCGTGATGATGGACGTGAAAGGCGAAATTCGTCTGGGAACTTGGCAAGAACTCGATCGCTACTGTTATTACGTTGCGTCGGCTGTTGGTTTGGCCTGTACTTACATTTGGAGGGACAAAGATCTAGCTCCTCAAGATGAGGCGGTGCTTTGTGGGCAGGCTTTTCAGTTGACCAATATCTTGCGCGATGTGGCAGAGGATGCGACGCGAGGGCGCATCTATTTGCCGGCAGAGCTCCTAGTAAAGCATGGGGTGTCTGAAGAGTTGTGGCTGAGTCGAAAGCCCAACGGCAATTGGCAAGAGTTGATCGGCGAAGTAGTGAAGATTGCCGAGGATCGTTACTTGCAAGGCTGGTCCACAATCGATTCCCTTTCTCCCGATAGTCAGCGTATGTTTTCGCTCATTTGGCGTATATACCGACAACTGCTGCGGCAAATCGATGCGAACCTGGAGCAGCTTTGGACCGACAAACGCGTACGATTGCAATTCAGTCAAAAAGTGTGGCTCTCACTCGGCCACTTCGTACCGGGAATGTTTCGTATGCTTCCTGCGCCAAAAGGAATTGCGTCAAAACGGACCGCGGCGGGTTTTGAGGCAACAACATGAGCCAGTCAAAAGAAGTCGACGTGCTCATCGTAGGAGGCGGCTTGGCTGGATTGGCCACCGCATTAATGCTCGTTCAAGGGGATTCGGGCAATCGTCACGGACACGGTTCCAGCTCGGTGGCTGACGGGCAAAAAATCGCGTTGTGGGAGGCAAAGCGAAGGTTGGGTGGGCGCACGGGCTCTTTTGAACCGCCGCACGCACGCAAGTCATCGAATCACGAATCGATCGACTATTGTCAGCACGTCGCTATGAAGTGCAACGATGCGATTCAACAATTCGTCAAAATGCTTGGGCAAGAAGCATCGTGGCAGCCTCAAGACACGTTGCACTTTTATGGCCCCGACGGAAAGTACTCTCCGTTGTCGCAGTTGCCTTTCGCGCCCGCGCCTCTCCATATTGGCCATTGGCTTTGGAAGTGGCCCGGCCTGTCTTTTTACGATCGTCTTTCGGTCGCTCGCGGCATGCTCAAACTCAATCGACTTCGGCAAGGTTCGCCAGAATTGGAGGAGATTTCCGGTGAGGTATGGTTTCGGAAACATGGCCAGACGGATAACGCCATCGAAAGCTTTTGGGGCACCATTATTGTCAGTGCGTTGGGCGAGCAATGTGATCGCGTCTCGATGGCGGCTGTCACCAAGGTGCTCCAAGACGGCTTCCTCCGCAGGCGAAACGCATTTCACTTATTGGTCCCGACGAAGCCCTTGGATACTCTCTTTAATCAGGAACCGAAGCGTGTGTTAAAGGAAGCCAATGTAGATCTTCGCTTCTCCACGCCGTTGCGAAAAATCTCGCGCCAGTCCCGCGGTTTCTTGGTTCAAAGTACTGATTCTTCCGAGAGCATGATCGCCAGAAAAGTTGTACTTGCTGTTCCCTGGCATCAACTCGGCCATATTGAATTTGAGTTGGAAGCAAGCGAGGAAGATTTGTTTCAACCACGGTTGGAAGCTGCATCCACGCTTGAGCACTCGCCGATCACAGGAATTCACACTTGGTGGGATCGACCATGGCTAAAAACTCCCCATGCTGTGTTGGTTGGTCGCCTTTGCCAATGGGTTTTTCCGCAGCCCGAGGGCAATTTTCCAGGCGGAGTTTCGCAGCATTCGGAACAATACTACCAGATAGTCGTAAGTGCTTCGCGAGATCTTCCTAAGTCACGTGATTTGCGGGATCTCGTTAAGGAAGATCTGTCTTGCGTATTTCGGGAGGTTAGGCAATCTCAGTTAACACGGCTCCAGGTAGTAACCGACCCAAGAGCTGTGTTTTCCGTTCAGGTTGGCTCCGAGGCAAAACGGCCGGACGCCAAGACAGTGGTTGAAGGACTATGGTTGGCCGGCGATTGGACAAAGACGGGTTGGCCAGCAACTATGGAGGGAGCCATACGGAGCGGGTTTCATGTCGCAAGGCAAATCGCCGGTGCAGTTAATTAGCTAGTTGCAGCGAGTGAATCTAGCGCCCAAGTGTGTGGGACTTCTCGGCGACCATATCGGCCATTGAATGGTCCTAAGTGAAAACTTGTGGTGTGTACACTCGTCAAGTCGTTAAAATGCTGTAAACTTGGTGAGAGCCCCCGCACCCCCAGAGTTTCCTCTCTCTTCCTCACTGATACTTCTTTTCAAGCGGACATTTGGTTCATGGAAGTCTTCGTCTGTTGGTTCGTGGCATTTGCGGCATCCATTGTAGCGCTCGTGCAGGCTTATCTATTCTTCAAGTGGATGATGACCTGTGATGAAGGCAACCAAGATATGGTTTCCATCGCGGCGGCCGTTCGCGATGGTGCGAACGCATATCTGAAGCAGCAGTATATTGTTGTCACTATCGTCTTCCTGGTCATTGCGGCACTGCTTGCAGTCGCATCTTTCGGTTTTGGGCTTCAGAGCAAGTTTGTTCCGATCGCGTTTTTGACAGGGGGATTTTTCTCTGGGCTAAGCGGATGGTTGGGGATGAAGACGGCCACCCAGGCTAGTGCTCGCACTGCAGCGGCAGCACAACAGTCATTGAACCAAGGTCTGCGAGTAGCCTTTCGCAGTGGCGCAGTGATGGGTTTGACTGTGGTCGGACTTGGCCTTGCCTACATCACGATTTGGTTTGCGATCCTCTATTGGCTGTGGCCAATGTTTGCTGGTGAAGAGAATGCTCTTCCTCTGGATGCGATTTCCGTGGCAATGCTTTGCTTCGGTATGGGTGCAAGTGCCCAAGCTCTTTTTGCACGAGTTGGCGGTGGGATTTTCACCAAAGCAGCCGACGTTGGAGCCGATTTGGTTGGTAAGGTCGAGCAAAGTATGAGTGAGGATTCGCCGAAGAATCCTGCTACGATCGCCGACAACGTAGGTGATAACGTCGGTGATGTTGCTGGGATGGGAGCTGACTTGTACGAGTCCTATTGTGGTTCAATTCTCGCAACGGCCGCGTTGGGAGTGGCGGCGTTTGCCAACCCCAGCCTAATTCCTGGACAAACTCCCGAAATTCAACAGCAGAACCAACTCTATGCGGTTTTGCTACCGATGGTACTGGCGGGCGTAGGAATTCTAGTCTCCATCGCAGGTATCTATTTGGTTCGTACAACAGAGGATGCTAGCCAGAAAAATCTATTGGCCGCGCTTGCTCGTGGTATTAATTTCTCGGCGATCGCGGTTTGCGTTCTCACGATCGGCCTGACGATGTGGCTGATGCCAAAAGTCGAAGGGGCCATGTATGGTCCTGTTCCTGGCGTGGCGTTCAGCGTCATTGTCGGGCTACTGGCCGGCTGGTTAATCGGCAAATACACTGAGTATGCGACTAGTGATGAATTCTCGCCAACCCGAAAACTGGCAAAGCAGGCCGAAACAGGGCCGGCAACCATCATTATCGGTGGCGTCGCAGATGGGATGGGTAGCGTCTGGGCTCCCGTCATCGTCATCTGCCTTGCAACCCTTTCCTCCTTTGCGGTGGCCTGTGGTGGCAACTTAGGGGAACCGCAATTCTTTGCTTTGGGACTCTACGGAGTCGGCATTGCAGCCGTTGGAATGTTGAGCACCCTAGGAATCACTTTAGCTACGGACGCATACGGGCCCATCGCAGACAACGCTGGCGGTAATGCAGAAATGGCTGGACTTGAGCCAGAAGTTCGCGAACGAACAGATGCACTCGATTCCTTGGGGAACACGACTGCCGCAACGGGCAAGGGCTTTGCTATTGGATCGGCAGCGTTAACTGCCTTGGCTCTGCTAGCAGCCTATGTGGAGGAAGTACGCATTGGCTTCCAGCGATGGGCCAATGAAGCCGTTGTCCAAGTCGACGATGGGCTGTACAAGGTCTCGCCAGGCTTCGTTGTATGGAAACAGGGGGAGGAATCGCACTCTTTCCTAGTGATGCCACATCTGCTCTTGGACGATGACCGGCGGGCCAAATGGAAAGAGCTCAATATTCGCAACGGAATTCAAGAGATTGACGAAAGCCTCATTCAACCTCGCATGGGAGAGAACGGCGCAATTGCAACCTTCAATGATGGAGCAAAACTAAAGAATCTTAAGTCTGCAACTCTTGTCGATTTCACAAATTATTATGATGCGACCGTGATGAATCCAAGGGTTCTGATTGGCCTCTTCATCGGCGCTATGGCAACGTTTGTCTTCTGTGCGATGACCATGAAAGCAGTCGGACGAGCCGCCCAAGGTATGGTGGAAGAAGTCCGTAGGCAGCTGCGCGAAATGCCGGGAATTCTGACCGGTGAAACAAAACCCGATTACCAATTACCTGTGGCGATCAGTACAAAAGCGGCACAAGTCGAAATGGTCCTGCCTTCCATTCTTGGACTAGCGACGCCGCTCGTAACAGGGCTGTTGCTAGGCGTTGGTGGCGTACTCGGCCTTCTGGCGGGTGCGCTTTCAGCTGGCTTTTGCGTAGCGATCTTCATGTCAAACTCGGGCGGATCTTGGGATAACGCCAAGAAGTACATCGAAAGTGGCGAGCTTGGCGGTAAGGGCTCGGATGCTCACAAAGCCGCCGTGGTCGGTGACACCGTCGGCGACCCCTTCAAAGATACTTCTGGCCCAAGCCTAAATATCTTGATTAAGTTGATGAGTATCGTCAGCGTTGTTGTTGCCAGCATCGTAGTTCGCTATTCGTTAGTTGCCCAAGGCATTCTTTAAAGGCCGTTTCTAATTGGGCGCTTTCCGCGGAGCATCATTCTGTCATGAGCGAACAGCTATTGTGCGTTTTACGAAGCAGGATTTTCCTTTTTCCAAACCTGCGGCGCATAGCGGCTGATTAAGCCAACCAAGATCAGCAGGCCGCCAGCTAATGCCCACCATTTCGGTGGATCATAGCTTGGGTGATTATGCCAGGCTAGGTAGACCCATGCTGGGACCAGGATGGGTTCAACCAAGATCAAAATAGATGCTTCCGCGCTTACCGTCGTCTTGAGTCCTCGGGCAAAGAGTACATACGGAATCGACATCTGGAAGACACCAAAAAGTCCTAAAGCGAAATAACTGCCGGCAGAAATCGGTTCCCAATTGGAAAAGACCCAAGGGCTCAACAAGAGTGCGGTTGCTCCATGATTCAATGTAATCAGAAAGGCTGGATCTGCATCAGGCATACTTCGAATGCTCAGGACCACGATGGCAAAAGTAATTCCGGATAGTAGCCCCATGTAGGTTGCCAACATAGGCACACCCGAACGCAACTCCATCAGCAAGATCAGGAGCACGCCAGCTATACAGAAACCGAACATTTGCAAGTCGCTGCGGCTGACTTTTTCTTTGAGTAAGAAAACGCTACCGAATAAAACCCAAACCGGAGCCAGATATTGCAGCCAAATTGCGTTGGCGGCCGGGCCATAAACCATGGCAGTCATAAACGACCAGACCATGACAGCAAAGCTAATGATCATCGGCAGCATCTGCCACTTGAAGCGCGGTTTGCGGATAAGTGGTATCAGAATTAAACAGGCGAAAAAGCTTCGCCAGAATGCAATCAAGAGACCGCGGATGTCCTCCGGCCAAGCGTCAAACCACGGTGCCTTTGCAAAGAACCCACTGGTGCTCCACATCGCGGCAGCCACGATAATACTGAGTCGTCCGCTTGGAAGTATTCCGGTCGGATTCTTTGCGTTTTCTTGCTCCGCGTCCTGCCCGCGAACATGCTCACTATTCGTCACGGAAGTCTTTCGATGGGTTCCGTGGTTTAGCTAACGCCAAGCTTTTCAGACTCGTCTTTTGTAGTTTTCATGGACCGCGTCAGCATGAAAGCAACCACAATCAAGAGGAAGTTGAGGAAAATGAATCCAAACGTTCCATATAAACTTCCGTTCTCACGAAGAGCCCCCAACGGATCGGTCCACAAAGTTGGAGCAGTTTCATCGGCACCGACATCCGCACCGCCATAAGCGTGCAGACCAATGCCAAGTTGATTGGTTCCAAAGTAGGACCAAGTGGTGATTATGTTGCCCCCGATCGCCAGTAAAGCAAAGCCTCGTTCGGCTACTTGGCGGTCCCAGCGGGCATGCAATAACAGTGCATTCCATAGGACAATCATCATGGCTCCGTTCTCCTTAGGGTCCCAACCCCAAAATCGCCCCCAGCTGTCGTCCGCCCAGAGTCCGCCTAGGACGGTGCCA
>JBCCEO010000427.1:0-7062 GCA_039030255.1 Planctomycetota bacterium
CAAAATAAACTCGGCTGCCGAGCGTAATCGCCCCAGGACCGGACTGAACCTAATTCTTGTCGGTCTTTTTCTGGGTTCGCTTCTTGGCCGCCAACAGGCGCGAAGTGTAGCCTTCGTCTTCCTCTTTCTGAGAAATGCTTGGCCGATCTGCCGCTTGAGCCGAAGCACTCGTCTGCGACTTGCCGGACATCGCCTCTTCCAAAGTGTCAGTGTCCGCTGCTTCGGTGACCTCAAAGCGTGTGGAGGCTTTCACTTGCTGCATTTCGTCGCTAACTTCACTCTTTTTCGAGCGCAACCGTGCCAAGCTCTCTTTGCGTTCCGAATCGGCCGAGGTCTCGCCAGGATTCATCTGCTTGTACACCCACTTGAAGGGATACAGGTAATCCAGTGAGACGCGGCGGACGAAGACGTCTCCGAACAAGCAAAAGGCCCCGATGAGCAAGCAGTGTTGCCAGATGTCCTGCAGGCTCATCGCTTTCTGCAAACCACCTCGATATGCATCGCTCTGCAAGAACTCTTTAGGCGTCGGACCAGACAGTATTCCTTCGGCACTTTCGGAGTCCAGTTCGATTGCGATTTCCCCCGCGTTGCCACCGTCCGGTTCCAGCACGGCTAGCCGCTCCAACGCGTTGTAGTTGGTTTTACGCAATCTATATTCGTCAGAAAAAGGAACACTTGCGCCGGTCGTGATTGGCGCCATACCCGCTTCCGGAAGGATGCTAACGAGATAGCTTCCCGCGTTGGCCGCGTCAAAAGAACCTACATAGCGCCCCGGAGCTGTTTGTCGCATGGATAGCGGAATCTGCTTCATGTCAGGGCTGATCGCCACCGCCTGCATGTCCAGGAAGTTTAAAAACTCATCTTCTTGGTTCAAGGCATTGACAACGATTTCGGCTTTACCATCCTTCACGTTCGTCGCTACGGTAAACTTGGCGTCCGATTCAGTGGGGCGCATATGATAACGGACAAGTTGGGCGAAGAATTGATCGTAACCAGGCCATTTCGTCCAGTCACCGGCCCAGCGTCTTCCGGCATCGCTGGTAAACACACCAGCTTTGCCGGCTCCATATAGCCATGTAGCAAGTACGGCTTGGTTTTGGGCCGCTTTGATGACACTAGTACGAATGGGAACTTCGACCAGTGGGCTATCTTTAATGCTGGTTAGCACGAAGCCCTTTAGATTGGGGAGATCACGAGGGAGGCCCTGGACAATGGGATGGGGGCTGGTAATTTGCGGCATCAATCCTCCCTCAGGCTCGTGGACCAAGGGCTTTGAAACACGCATCGCTTCGCGCTGAAAGATCTTCGGCAATACCGTTGGATTTCGTGCTACGTAGTAGTTGCCACCTGTCTTTGTCGCAATATTTTGCAAAGTATTGTGACCGGCCGGCCCGTGAGCCCCCACTGCCACCGTAGAGATTTTGATGCCCGCGTTGGCGAATTGAGTTAGAACGCCTGCTTGCGGAGGCTGCGGGTCACCATCGCTGATGATAATCATGTGCTTGATCGATGCATTGACGGCCACCAGGGATTTGAGGCACATTTGCATCGAAGGTTGGAAGTCGGGCATATCGCCCGGCACCATCCGGCGCAGACGATTGATCATTGCCTTCTTAGATGCTCCAACCTTTTGCAATCCAGGAACACCGTCCGATCCAGACCAAAGCCAGGAATCGCCGAGCGAACCGTAGTTGATGATGCCGCAGTAATCCATTGGTCCGAGAACCTCCAATGCAGCTTGCCCAATTCGCTTCTGCCAGTAATTGCCTTGGGCAATTTCCGCAGCGTGCAGAATCATGGCGAGGGCGCCTACCGCTTGCACTTCATCGTTCTTGATCTGGAAATCAACCGGCATTGCCTCTTCGACCTTGGTGTTCGTCCAGCCACCGGCCCCAAACGCATTCGGGCTGCCGAGCATCAGGAGCCCACAACCCAAATCCAAGTTGGTGACGAGCATTTCGATCTGCTCTTCGCTGAAACTCGCAATTGAATTCGCATCGTCGCCCGATGATTTTGGAACACCTGCCAAGATCACACAGTCGTAGGCTTGAAGTTCTAGCAAGGTCGTGAAAAGGTTATTGCTTGCCTGCACGTCGACTTCGATGTCTGACGCCCGCAGCGACTCAATCATCGGAGCGTATTCACCCTGGGCGTTCCAGTCCTCAATCAAAAGCACACGACCTTTGCCACGAACGTAGGTGTATGCATCCGCACGGTTGTTTTGCTTTAAGGAATCGTCCCCCGAGTTGACCGGAATGAACTCAGCTTGATAGGTGTACCCGGCCGGCTGTTGGATCGTATCACGAATTGGAAAAACATTGACGTCATTCTCCAGCAGGATGGGGTCATCATCTGGAGTCGAATACACAGGAACTTTGCGAGCACCGATGCTCCGATATACGTTGAGGTATCCGGCAACCGGCTTCTTCTCCTCGCCAACTTGATACTTGTTGATGACGACTTTCGTCTCAAAGGGCTGGCCCTGGCGAATGTTGCTGGGAATATCAATCTTCTCAACAAGAATCTCGCTCTGCGCGTCCATCTTGATCGGAACGACATCAATTCCAATCCCTTTGTCTGCCAAGGACTTGGCAACGGTAAACCCTGTACCGATCGTTTCGTTGCCGTCGGTCACAATAACGATTCGCTTGGCCGTATCTTCTGGAAAGGAAGCTTGGGCTAACTTCAGAGCCGATTCGAGATTCGTCGCATCCGTCTTTCCGAAGTAACTTTCGAGATCCTCAATCGGTGGCAAATTATCGTCGTAGGGCGGGAACTCGATCACAGCCTCAGCACCGAAGACAATCAATCCCGCCATATCACCACGGCTCGAATCGCGATGTTCCCTCACCGAGCTAATGGCATATTTGAGCATTGCCGAGCGTTGTGTCGCCGGAATGCTATCGCTCTGGTCGAGCAAATATATCACCGTGGTTTTATCACTAATCCAAACCCATTGGATCCCTGCAAGGGCCAAAATGAGCAACAGGAACAGCGTACTGCGCAGCAGCAAAGCTGAGATGCGACGGATCTTGCCAAGTCCACTCAGCGCTGAATAGCTGACGATCCAAAGAATTGGAATCAACACCAGCAGCACAAGAAACCAGGGATACTCAAACGAAAATGAAATGTCACCCATGGGAGCGTCTCAAAAGGTCTTCGAAGCGAAACCAGACACGTACTCAGAAGCTTAGAGATGGAACGAAAGCCTATTTGCCTTAAAATCGCCGCTTTTTCCAGCGAAGTTGACGTCTTCTCAGCCTTAATGGTAGACGATTTGAAACGCGGAGGGAAACGGTAAAGGGAGAAGCCTGAAATCTAAGCTCGAATTTAACCTTCAGCATTTTGAAAAGCGGGGCTTAGGCAGCTTTCCAAATCAAACCACGTCGTGTGCATCAGCACCTACTGCCCCTGCACATACTTCAGTTGCACGGAAACGTCTGGCAGCGCCTTCTTGACCAGTGCAACACCTTCTTCTGTCACGGCAGTCCGCGTGACAATCAAAGTCTTTAGCTTTTTCAAGGCCGCAAGACTGGGCATACCCGCATCGGTCACTTGCGAAGATCCAAGATGCAGGAACTGCATCTCCCGCATTTCTGCGAGGTAGCCAAGCCCAGGATCACTAACGGGAGTTTGATCCAAATTGAGCCATTGCAGGGCCGTCAAGCCTTTCAAATTTTCGACGCCCGTATCCGTTACGTTGACTTTGAATAGATTCAGCCGCTTTAAAGATTTCATTTGCCCAATGATTTCCATCGCATCGTCAAAGAGAAGGCTACATTCACTGGCATCAAGATCCTCGATTGCTGAATCTCGAACTAGCTGCATTCCTTCTTCGGAAACGGACGTTGCGGCTATACGTAACTTTTTCAAGTTCTTGAACTCGGCGATCGTTGCCATCGCTTCATCGTCGGCCAAAGTAGCTGCCAAGTACAATTCTGAAATTTTCGTGCAATCCTTCAAATGCACGAGTCCGTCCACGCTAACAAATACATGATCCAAAGCCAGTGCTTTCAACTCAGTACAACCACTAAGAACTTTCATGCCGTCGTCGTCGACCGTGGTTGCCCCGTTCTTGGCATTTAGTCGCAGCGCACGAAGTTTTGGCATGCCTTTTACCGCAGCAATGAATTGATCATTGTCAACCGAGCATCCTCGGAGATCCAAGTGCTGCAATTCGCCGAGCATGGAGAGTTTCGTCCAACCGTCCAAGGACATTTCCGAATTGTTGATGGTCAATTTGACCAGCTTACTCATCTGGCTCAACTCTTCAGCCATTGCGTCCGTTACAATAGCTTCGCGAATGTGAACTTCAGCAATCAAACCATCGCTGCGTTTCTTAACCTCTGCGCCCGCCGCCTCTAGAGCTGCAGTCTTGGAAACTGGGGCAGAAGGCGTTGTTTCAGAAGGCGTTGTTTCAGAGGGAGCCTGTTCGGCGGGAACTGTCTCCTTAACTTCACCTGATGGGGTGGCTTGATCCTTGGCCCCATCCCCAACTTCTGCTACTGAATTTGTTGCATCCGCAGGCTCGACAGGCTCCGTGGCATCCTTGGATCCCGTCGATCCATTTGCAATAACTTCGGTAGTGTCACCGGCGGTTTCTTCGCCTACAGGATCCTGGTTATTCTCTTCGCCGGAATCAGCGGTAAGGTACTTTGAGCTGTCAAAGGTGGCCTTGTTATTGCAGCCAACAAGCACGAACGCGATAGAGAGCAAGAACAGGAAAAATGCAGGATTGGTGTTAGTCCGCTGGAACATGTGTTTCCGAGTCACTTTTTACGACGGGAGATTTAAGACAACTTTAACTATTAGTCTAACATAGTCACTCGCTATCTTGATTTGCGGTAAGCAAGGAAAGTTTCGGCAACGCGTCGGAATCGCGATAGTGCCGAAGCCAAAGCTAACGTGATACAAGTTAGCGCCCGACGATCTTCGCCATATACTCGTGCTGGTTTTTGTAGAGCTGGGAAAGCCCTTTGGTACCTGGTAAGAAATCCATAAAAGTGTAGTAAGGTTCAGACTTTGCTCGGTAGTCGGCCGCAATCGGATGCAAATCGTCGATCCCATGCGACTTGGCCAGTCGAATCGCGCGTGGCAAATGCGTGGCGCTTGTAACAAGACCAATACGCTTGTTGGCCAGCTGCCCACTCTCGATCGCTTCGGCCAACCCCTTGGTTTCCAGATAGGTATTGATTCCAGGAAGCTTTAGGATCGCCGACTCCGGTATCCCCAACTTGGTCCAAATCTCAAAAGTCTGATCCGCTGGTCCACTCCGCTTCTTCCCTCCGATGCTATCTATTGCCTCACCCGTTGTAATGAGATTTTTTGTATATCCCTGAAAATATAACTCGGCGCCTAGCAAGACTCGGTCTCCGCTGGAGGTGAGCTGAGCACGCCCCGGGGCTAAGCCGGTACCGCCGCCCAAGACAACGACGTAGTCCAATGGTTCGTCTTTCGAAAGTGTTGCCAGTTCGACGCTCTCTTCCAAGGAGCGGGTCATGATCGAAACGATGGGATCACAAGTACAAATCGTCATCGCAATCCAGCCAATACCAAGCAATACGGCTTGCCGACCAGATCGTCGCAGAAGTGCGCTCAGAAAGCATGCACCCAGCAACCACCAGCCAAAGCCCAAGGGAGTCAGCAGCCGAATGGCGGTTTTCTCAAAGCCCGTTTTGCCATGGCAATAGGTAGCAATTCCGAGGAGCAATATGCCTAAGATCGCCCCCGAAAGGGCTAAGACCAATACGCTACGGCGTCTTGAAATCTGGCTTGCAGGAGGAGCAACTTCCGTAGAATCAGAAGCCTTTGATTCACTCATTTTCTTTGTCATCGCTAGTGTGAGCCATTCATTGGGATAGCTGGATGGGCTGCCGGTCTTTCTTCATTGTGTTGAACATGAGCAGCCAGTGAACCATTTCGTAAGGATAGACCGCTCGCAAGGATTACGAGCCACTTAATTCTGTTCGGCGAGTTAGAAGGAAGTGAAAAGTCCTAGTAGAAAACTTCCAAGACGATTAGGCTTAAAGGCCTGCGCAATCCTCAAGTTCGAGCGCAAGCTCGAATCTCTGGAGCGGGAGTTGATTTGGGCCGCGATCTGCGGTTTACCCAATGGAATTTGCCCGCGTTGTTGCTACAAACGTTCCTTGCTCCGCAGTGCCTGCAACTGCAAAAATACCATTGCAAGGCCTGTAGTATTTGCATTTTTTCCACCCAAACGCTGCTTGCGGAATCCTTCATGCTGACCAATCCCTGGACTGTTGAAAGCTGGAAAACGTATCCTGCTCAGCAGCAACCAAAGTATGAATCTGAAGATCAAGCAGAGCTGCAAAACGTTCTGGCCGAGCTTTCGCAACTTCCACCAGTCGTAACCAGTTGGGAAGTCGACCGCTTACGGAATCAAGTTGCGATTGCCCAAGCTGGGAATGCTTGGATCCTTCAAGGCGGCGACTGCGCCGAGTCCTTCGCCGAATGCCACGCTTCGCACATTGCCAGTAAGCTTAAAGTCCTGTTGCAGATGAGTCTCGTTCTGGTCTTCGGCTCCAAGCAAAAAATCATCCGCTTAGGCCGAATCGCTGGACAATACGCCAAACCGCGCAGCAGCGATACTGAGACGCGAGGCGACCTGACTCTGCCTTCATATCGCGGCGACATCATCAACCGCGCCGAGTTTGATCCGGCCAGCCGTCGCAATGATCCACAGCTGCTACTGCAAGGCTACGCAAGATCCACACAAACCATGAACTACATTCGCGGGTTGAGTGAAGGTGGTTTTGCCGATCTTCATCACACGGAAAACTGGAATCTTGAATTCGTCGGGGACTCTCCGGCTCAGCAAAAGTTTCAATCCGTGGTGAATTCCTTACGTGACTCGCTACAGTTCATCCACACAATCTCCGACGCACCAATGCGAGAAATGGAGCGAGTCGACTTTTTCATTTCTCATGAAGCCTTGCATTTGCACTATGAACAAGCATTAACTCGAAAGAGTATCCGCCGCGGAATCCCCGGCCGGGGGAGGGACGGGAGTCATCGCCACGTCCTGCGTCACGGGGACGCTAG